>JASGCS010000005.1:50399-114115 GCA_030054035.1 Candidatus Methylacidiphilales bacterium | reverse complement strand
CACCCTAGCAGATCAACTAGGCACTGCGTTCATTAATACTCCTAGTAGCTGGCCTTTATTGGCAACTAGAAATAGAACCCAACCTCTCCCATCCCAAAGCGCGCAATTAAACCCAATCCCATTCTCAAATTATTTTTCAACTATTTTTTACGCACAAGATGACACAGTAATTACTGATATTCAAAACCAACGAAGAGCCTTAGGTATTCCAGTAAATGCAATAATAAATCTGAGATATAGTCGTGAAGTAAGTTTATTGTATGTAGATATTCAATTTACTAATAAATCTGAATCATTGGCACAGTATCAAAATCCTATCATTGAACAAAATATTCTGCGATTACCAAAAATACAAGGATTGTTTTCATTGCGTGTTAAAACTGAAAAGAGTTATTACAATCCAAATAATTCACCTGACGATACCTATTGGAATGAAAGTGCACCTTGTGATAGCTTTCCTTTAAATTATGAAAATGGGGATCAATTTGATCAAGGTCAATCCACACAATTCCCTGCTCTAGCTTCAAAACCACCATGTGCATGGCATTTAATCAATAACTCAACTTACAAAGGTGTTGATATTAGAACTGCGTGGAAACATTTATTTTCAGTAAATGATGGTCTTGTTTTGGGTTTACCAATCGTCATCGCTTTTATAGATACAGGGTACACACCCCATCCAGATATAAGAGAAGCAGATCTTTGGTATAACGATAGATCTGATTTTGATTATACTAAAGAACATAGAAATGGTAAAAACTTCTGCGATGGTGAAGCTTCTAATGATATATCTGATACTACTATTGGTAATCATGGACTAAAAACTTCAAGTATCGTATCTGCTGTAACCAACAATTCCAAAATCATGAGTGGTATCGCTTCTAATGTAAAAATTATGCATCTAAGAGTTGCAGGTTGCGAAGCAGCGGATCTTACTGCCGCTATTGATTATGCAAGAACCCATGGAGCCACTATTATTAATTTTTCTGGCCACGCAACACTTATTAAACCCAGCACACTTGTTAAAGATTCCACTGAACAAAGTAAAGCCCAAGAAAAAATTGACACTTTAAATAATGCCATATCAAATTTTAAAAATGCCAAAGGCACTCTTGTTGTTGCTGCAGGTAACGATGATTTGGATTTTTCAACAGAAGCTGCTATCGAAGTCGATCCCATAAAAATCAAACTTTCTAATTATTTACATTACCCTCAAAATTCTCCCAATGTTATTGTTGTTGGTTCAACTGACAAAGATGGAAACAGAGCGACATTTTCAAATTACAGCACCAGTACTGAAAAGCCACTTACCATAATGGCACCAGGTAAGGATGTATTAGTGGCGATAAAAAGTATATATATAGCCAATGCCAATGATATCGCAGTACCAACCTCAATTAAAAAATTATTTTTAATTGATCAAGCTTTTCAAGATGAAGGAACTTCTTATTCAGCACCTATAGTCTCAGGCATTATTGCTCTTATACAATCGAAACACCTTTATTACAGGTTTGACGCAGCATCTTTCCCAGATGTCAATGAAATTAAAAAACACCTAAAAATATTTGCTAATAGCAATCAAAATGACACGCAAAAATATGGTGCTGGGATAATAGATGCTGGATCAACTGTTAGTGATTATGTCCCCAGTGTAACCCCCGCTAATGCATTTAGTTATCCAGCCAGTTCATTTACTAAAGGTGATTCACAACCCTTATTGCCTAGCAAAGGCACCTCCTACAGAAACTACGGCATTTACAATTTCTTAGTTTCTAGAAGTTGGGGGGTTTCATATACAGTTATAACTGGTAGCGACCTCTGCACTGTTAATACAGTAACTGGTTCACTCACTTTTGATTTCACTAAGTATTCATTTGAGAACAGAACATGCACTATCCGTGAAGAAGTGTCATTTGCCAATTCATACGAAAGTAGTGTAAGCGACACCTCAACTACTGATGTCCAGCGTCAGTATAGTTACTTTACTGTAACTTTGTATGATCCAAATGTTAAAGTTGATAACGATGGAAATGGGCTAATAGAGATTTCCAACCAAAAGTTTCTTGATGCTATTCGTTACAACACAAATGGCACTTCTCTAATTATTAATGGAGTATCTTATACTGGAGGTTGTCCTAGTAGTGGTTGCTATGGCTATGAGCTTACTAATGACATCACCGTGAATAATTGGAATCCGATAGGACCTGGTAGAAACAGCATGCCTGTATTTAAATCAACTTTTGATGGTAAATATCATACCATCACAATCAATGATAATAACCAAAAGCCTGAAACTGCAAATCAGGATACCTACTATGGTCTCTTTGCTGCTACTAGTGAAACAGCGGTGATTAAAAACCTCCATGTAAACTACAATTCAACGATTACCTTTGACAATACACCCAATGGAGAAAATCCCATTCTCATTGGACCTGTTGCAGCAAGAAATGCTGGCATAATAATAAATGTAAGAACAACAGGGTCAATTAACCATACCTACCCTGGATTGTATCGGGTCTTTGCGGGAGGGATTGTAGGGAGTAATGAGAAAAATGGAATTAGAACTTGTATTGCTGCCGATACGAATTGCTCTCCCGACAAATCAGTTTCTTATCTCACCATCAATTTAAACGCTACTTTTTCTTCAAGAAATAATCAACCACACCTTTTTGCAGGTGGCATTGTGGGTAGAGATAAAGTAAATACCAGAGAACAGATTGCTGCTAATGCATCATATGCTGGTGGGTTAAATTATATAAATTGGAGTGATAATACTGAAGTTTCTCCATTAGCTGGTGAAGATGTTTCAGGCGAGACTAATAGTTTAAGTTATATTGAAAACTGGCGCATGAGATGTGGAGGTTATATAATTCGTACTAAAAGGGAATTTGGCATCCCTTATGCTGTTGTTGAATATGATAATGATAATTGGTCTTATTACACTTTCCCGGGAGGACCTTCATTAAGAAAATGTGAAGGGATAAGGCCTACTCGTGATTTAAGACTTGATTCATATTGGGGGAGATTTATTTCTGATAGAAGTAGTGTTAAATCAACGACAGGAAATTATTTAATCTCTGTGAAAAGTCAATGTAATAGCAATGACTGTCTAAGAGATATAATTACTACAAGTAATAATGGAAATCCAAACAGTACAACAGTAAAAAATATTAATCTTCAATTACAATCAGATTCTATATTGGGTTATTTCTATAACTGTATGCAAAAAAGACCTAATCCGATTTTGTACCTTTATTCAACTAATAATTCTAACAATTTAAATTGCAATTAATTAAAGACATTCAATTTAATCTAAAGCCACCAATAGCTATAGTTTTATTACTAATAGCTTCGAAATCATACTCAGAAAATGATTTTTATTTTGACAAACATTTCTCAGGTACTATTTCATATTCTTTAATAAATGGTTTAAATTTAGATACGAATAAAAATGAGAATGTGTTACATTCTTTAGAATTTAGTTTACGTTGGAAAGATGATTCAATTTATGAAAACCTAGGAATGGTATTTGAATTTAGCTCTATGTTTGTAAAAGCAGACTACATGTACTATGGAGACTATCTGCCTAGTAGTTTTAATAGATATAATCCTGAAATGCCTCCTCTAAATGAAAATTATGAATTTGTCATTCCAGTACATTTGAAATATACTAAATCAAGAATTGAAGAACTCTATTTAAGGTATGATTTAGATTTATTCAGTTTTAAAATTGGTTTGCAAAAGCATTTCTGGGGGCAGTTCGATTTATCGCCAATCTTATTGCTCTTGCCATTAAATTTAAGTCGTTATGCGAACTTTAAGTCAAAGTCAGACATCTTGTATCCTACTTTAACTACTTCAATTAGTTTTTTTCCTGACAATGAATGGCAATTGGATTTAATCTATTTTTTTAACCATGATCGGGATCCATTGGGCAATAACTATTATACCTATGCTGCGGGCGATACTGTTCGATATGATAAGGGTATTGATGTTAAGGTTAATGATATGTCAGCAATAGAAACATGGGGTAGAAATGGGTATACATTTATACCTAGATTTGGGAAATATAAAATTACAAACACAAGAGATAGTCAAGTGGCTTTACGGGCGGTATATTCGAATTCAAATATGACAATTGGATTGACTTATTTTGTTGGGTATTATGGTCAGTTAAAAGGTGTGGAAGGCAGAAAAAGATTCGCAGTTGAGGCGTTGCCTCGTGTTCCTGCTACTTACCAAAGCCCTGGAAGTTATGTTGACCCATCCCTATTTACACCTCTTTACAATGTATTTACTGATTATGGTTCAGGTTTTGCAAAAATAAAGGCTGTCGCTTTTGAAATTGCAATTCCAGACAATGAGTATACTTTTAAATTTGACTATTTAAAAATTCTCACCCCAATTCCTAGTTCTTATTATGACTTAAATAACCGCTTAAATTTTGAGACTACTCGTTACTATTTACCTTCATGTGCTAATTTATACGATGTAGTGCAAAGTAATAACAAGCAATTGTTTCAAGGATGTGTCTCAGATCAAAGAAATGAATATGAATATATTATTAATAAAAATAGGGGTAAATTAGATAGAAATGTGACTTACGATTATGCGCTGATTGGTTTTGACTATTTATCAGATCTATGGAAAGCTACTTTTGGGATAGTGTTGTATCAGAAAAAAATTTCAAACTGTACATTAGATGTTTTATTAACTTATTCTCACTGCTCAAATAAGAGATATTTATTCCCCTTTACGGTAGCTAGTTATACTTTTGGTGATAATGCAGATCATAATATCGGAGGAATATTTAACTATGACTTAAATTTAGGCGTGTTAAATGTAGGATTGTTTTATAATTATACTTACTTAGAGACTACAACATATTCTATTTTTATAGGCAATCAAACTTCACCAATCAGTTTTACCACTAATTATTTGCCTGGTTTACCAAAAGTTGAAAGTTCAGCGAAAGAAATAGCTGGATATCAACGCGACACACCTTCTGATACTGAGATTAAATCCTACGGAAGCGCAATACAAAATTTAAATAAATATCTAGTGACTTTTAATATTTTATATAAATATTAAGTTTTGCCCTAATCGCTTACTACAAATTTTATACAATTTGAAATATCGTACAATACAGATTGTATAATACAGTTCATGCAAAAGATTGATTCAAGTAATGCAATTCCCAATTCATTAAAAGATACTCCTGTGGGACAATCTAGATCTATCCTAGATGTAGTAGATTCATATTACGCATATTTATTGTCAGATATGAGAATAGTTAATAGAAATGCGCAAAATAATCCAATTATCGTTAAGATAACTTGCAATGTTCTATTGGGAAATGAATGTTTAAGGGATAAAGCTGAAAGTAATCATGTATATAGAAATCCTTGGTCTTCAAATCCAACAAATGATTATTTCCAAATTCAAGCAGATTCAATTCTCGGATATGTTTGTAATACAGCCCCAGTTTCTAGACCATATCCAATCCTTTATCCTTTGTATAAAATCGATCAACGATGCCATTAAAAAAGAACTAGCATTAACTCGTATGAACTGTATAGTTTTTATTCTATTCATACTTGTTAATTTAATTACTAATGCTAATGGTGAAAACACATATGTAAATAAACATATATCTGGTAATCTAGTTATTTCTGGAATTGCTGGTTTGTCGGGGGTAAAAACTACATCAAACCAGCTATATAGTATTAGTGCAAACTTTAGATGGCAAGATTTTGAACTTTTGCCCCATTTTGGAATTGCGATTGAAATTGATGCTTTACATACATCTATTAATTATAAATTTATTGGGATTATGAGTTGCGGAGTTTATTGGAAACCTCAATTTAATTTTTTGCCTAGATATAATTACCTTGCTTTTAGACCATATATTTATCATTATGGTAATACTAAAACAATCCAGCCTTCAGAAATTATTCAAAGATGCATAGATATTCAAGCAAGCAAAGAGCATTTTAATTATGAAATTACTATCCCTATTAAAAATAAATACACACAGTTGCTTGTCTCAGAAGCCTATATTAATTATGAAACTGACTTACTTCGATTCAGAGTTGGTAGGCAAAAATTAAACTGGGGACAATTTGATATTTCTCCTATATCATATTTATTACCCTTGCAACTTACAGGTAGTGTTCATCAGGCAAATAAAAATAATATTCTTTATCCAATTTTATCTGCTACGTTATCTATTTATCCCGATCCTGAATGGCAAATAGAATTACATTATTTTTTTAATCACGATAGAGATCCGTTAGGATATAAGTACTTTAATTCTGCTTTTGTTGATGTAAGTAGGCTTGAAAAAAGCGCATTTCCCAGGCTTGATAATGCATTGACTGCAAATGATTGGGGTAGACCAGGATATACCTTTATTCCACAGTTTGCTCAATACCGTTTGATAGATACTAGCGATGATCAGCAAGCGATAAGAATTTTATATTCTAATCCTGCTGTAACTCTTGGCCTGACTTTTTTTAATGGATATTGGGGGCAGTTACATGGAGTGGAAGGGAAGCACAGAAGAGCGGTGCAAGTCCTTGATGTCGCACCGCCTACCTACCAAAACCCAATTCGCAGCGAGTATGTTGACCCATCTCGTTTTACTCCACTGTATAGTACTTTTACTGATTTTGGATCTGGATTTGCAAAAATTAAAGCTGTGGCTTTTGAATTATCAGTACCCGATGATCGTTATACTTTTAAATTTGATTATTTAAAAGTATTAAACGCAATACCTGATTCAAGAACTGCTTTGAACTCAATAATAGCCACAGATCAACCACACTATTTAGCTATTCCAACCTGTGCAGACATTCGTCAAGCACTATATGCTGATTTTACTTTAATTGATGGTAAATATCTTCAAGGTTGCACTTCAGATCTTGAGCAAGTTTATTTTAATTATATTTTAATTAAAAACAAAGGCAAGTTGGATATTTTAGTTGACTATGAACTTGCGTCTCTGGGTTTTGATTATCAAGGCGAAGAATGGAATACAACATTTCAAGTGTTTATTTATAAGAAAAAATACCGTAACATAAATTTTATAAAATTCTACGAAATATATGATTTATTTAATCGAAAAATCTTAAAATCAAAAACAGAACTTTATTATTTACCTCTCATAGCTACACAGTATATCTTTGGACATGAGAGAAGTGAATCAGTTGGGTTTATTTGGAAAATAACAGAAGAGTTAGATAAAGAAATAGCTTTAGGGTTATATTACACCAACAAATCAATTGACAATGTTGAATTTACAGTTACATTAAGTGTCATATCAGCTGAACTTGGTTTTTCAGGTGTGTATCTACCTTCGTTACCTCAGATTGAAAATAAACTTAAGCAATATGGACACAAAACAGATGGGCCAGAATCTCTCTATAGTGCAGAATATAGTAATGAGAGTCACCCTATAGGTCGTACCGGATCACTTACTTTTAGTGTGAAATATTATTATTAGGGAACCTCAACTCATTCTATAAAAATATCTGGGCTGTTTTAACTAAAGCCTCGGCATATACTAGAAATATTAATGCAAATGTATTAAATATAAGCCTGGGTTTAATGTATATAAAAACAGAAACGATCAAAATTATAGTTGTACAGTTACTAACCCATCAAAAATAACAACAACTATAACAAATAAGCATAGTAGATTAAATGCTATAGCTAAAAATTATAGAGTAAAATATTTATCTTAAAGCATTACATCCTACATTATCTGGTGGAAAAGCGGGAAGATCAATTTATGTTTACGACAGAAGACCAACATCCACTGGTTTATGTGAATAAATACAAATCATTCGGTTATAGTATTTTAATTATCATTGCACTTTGCCAATGTACTCAATTAGCAATTGCAAATGATGAAACTGGAAATATAGATAAAAATCTATCAGGTGAGATAAATTATTCAATTTTGACAAAAGGCAACATTGAAGATTTTCAATATTTGCAAAGTATTTCTGCGAGATTAAAATGGAGAGATACTTTTGATGAAATATTTACTGTACAAGTAGATTTATATTTATTTAATTCAAGTGCTAAATATAATTTTGAGATGAATTATGGCTATAATAAAGATGGAAACTCAGTATTTGAAATCTCAAGTCGCCACTCCTACTATCGTTTTGATGAGACCTTTATCCAGGTTGAAAATGATTATTTAGTATGGCGCTTAGGCAATCAAAAATTTGTATGGGGCCAGAATAAAATATTTTCACCGATTAATTTATTACTACCGATTAATCATTCAGAATATAGTGTGAAAAAATCCATAAGTGAGTATTTGTATCCCATGCTTTCTACCTCTTTACTTATCTATCCAATCCCTGAATTAGAAATAGGGTTGTACTATTACTTTAATCACACAAGAGACCCAACTTCACATGTATATATTGATTATCTTAAAGAATACGCTAAGCACGATAATATTCAAATAACACCTGATTGTGCAAAAAATCAGCAAGTGGGCAGTGGTGATTGCTCATTGTTGTATGCTTACGATTCCGTAGGGTACGCTTCTAATTCAAACTCACAATCAGCGTTTAGGCTCCTTTATTCAAAAGATGTGAATATTGGCGTAACATATTTTGAAGGATTTTGGGGTCAAGTACCAGGGATAGAAGGAAAGAAATTAAAGATTGTTGAAAGTGGTCTACCTAAGCACTATAATTTACATACAGATTTTGGTAATGGTTATGCATTTATCAGAGCCATTGGTCTTGAGCTCGCAATTCCAGTTGGGCGTTATTCTTTAGAATTTGATCTCCTCTCCTTATTAAATAAAATACCTTTTTATGACGATGAGAATTATTTTGGAAGTAGAACGATAGAATTTGATCTACAAAGTTATAATAGTAATTGTGATCTTAATAAATATTATTATTGTTTAAATAACGATGCCATACTAGCAATTAAAAAGAATAATAATAAAGTGTATGATGAGGCAACTTACTCGTATCTCTCAATTGGTTTTAGTTATTTGGGGGAAAATCTTGATGCGTATTTTTATTTTTATGGATTGCAAATTAAATTCAAGAAAGTATCTAACGATAGCCAATCTTACTATAATAAAAAAACATATCAAGATGGAATACCTACTTTTGTCGTAAGAAAGTATCTTGATGATGAAAGAAAAGAAACTCTATCTTTTCTTTTTGGTAACTATACCAGTTGTAATAATTGTTTTGGTATTGGTATGTCATACGAGAATCAAAGTTACGAAGAAGTTCAATTTAATTTATATTTAGCTCATTTTGTTGGTGATTACTCATTTAACTATTTCTATATTCCTGATTTACCAAAAATTATTAACATTGCAAAACAATATAGGTATCTTTCAAATACACCTACATCGCCTAGAAATCAAAAAGGTTTTGCTTCCCCACTTGATTTCAGAACTAGAACTGAAGCTAGCAAAGGCGCCGATAGTATTATCATTGGGTTTGGTGTTACTTATTATTACTGATTGCAATTTATATTATTGTAATGCGCGGAACAGTACAGAAGCGCAATACAAAATTTAAATAAATATCAAGTGACTTTTAATATTTTATATAAATAGTAAGTTTTGCCCTAATCACCTACTACAAATTTTATACAATTTGAAATATCGTACAATACAGGTTGTATAATACAGTTCATGCAAAAGATTGATTCAAGTAATGCAATTCCCAATTCATTAAAAGATACTCCTGTGGGTAGGTTATTGGAATACCATAATCTTGGTAGGCCATTTGACCGATATGATAATGCTCAATTATTGATAGGTATGTGTATGGATAATAGAAAGCATTTAATCATGCCTGATAATTTTGCTTATATTATTCGTTCTGGTGGTGCTAATTTGCGTTATAGTGCATTTAAGGTATCCTATGCGATTAGCGTAGGAGGGGTGCGCTCAATAGCTATTATGGGGCATTCTAACTGTGGGATGGTTAATTTAATCTCTAAAAAAGACCAGTTTATAAACGGACTTATTAAGGGTGCGGGTTGGGATAAGATTGAGGCAGAAGATCATTTTATGAATCTTGCCTTGATGCATGAAATTCACAACGAGCAGGAGTTTGTTTTAAGTGAATGTGAGAGAATTAAACGAATGTACCCGCTTATTATGGTCACACCACTGTTTTATAAAGTAGAAGACAACAAGATTTACCTACTAAGTTAATTAAGGGTGTGCTAAACTATAGGCATGTTAATTCTTAACATTCTTTCAATTATCACATTGTTAGAAAAATACGACCTTGAGCCATATGATTTTTCAATAGATGATGGCTATGCAGTTGTGTATGACTTTGGGTATCATCTAGAAATTGAAATAGAAGATAGCACAACTATTCTAATAACGGTTCGGTCTGAATCAGGCACCAAACAAGATCTTGCTTTTAATTTTTATGAATTTGAACGATATATTAGACATCGCTTGTGGTTAGGAATATTATCTACTCCTAAACAAGAGCAGGTTGCCAAGGTAATAGAATTTAAAAAAAGAAATTCGTTGTAAATGACCTCAAAAACTATTGCTTTTATTGGCGTAGGGGTAATGGGAGGTGCAATGGCTAGCCATCTAGCCAAGGCAGGGTATAGTTTGCGATTGTTTAATCGTACCAAGGAAAAAGTAAATCAATGGTTAAAGCTAAATCCAGGATATGTCGCCACTTCAATTTCTGAAGCATGTGATGGCGCAGACTATGTCATTACTTGTGTCAATACCGTAGCCGAGGTTCGTGAAGTCATACTTGGGGATAGTGGAGCGCTTGCTTCCATGCCAACAGGCAGTATGATTATAGACCATTCAACCACAGCACCTTCATTAAGCCGTGCCATTTATGATCAGGCGCAAAGTAAAAATATCTACGCTTTTGATGCGCCAGTTAGTGGTGGTGCAGAGGGAGCTCGGTTAGGAACTCTGGTATGTATGGTAGGTGGGGATGCTGGAAAATTTGATGATTTGAAAAAAGTCAGCTCTTCGTATTGCAAGTTAATAAAACTAATGGGTGGGGCAGGGATCGGCAATCAAACTAAATTAGTTAACCAACTTTGTATAGCTGGAGTGTTAGCAGGAATATCTGAAGGATTAAGCTATGGAAAATCAGCAGAAGTTGACCTGTCATTAGCGTTGCCGCTGTTGATACAGGGCGCGGCAGGAAGTTGGCAGATGCAACATCGAGGTGAAACCATTCTGGAAAATAAATTTAATCATGGCTTTTCAATTAAAAATATGGTTAAGGATTTAGAGCTTTTTTTAGATGCATGTGGTGACACTAAGAGTAATTATCCAAACGCATTGGAGGTGCTAAGACGATATAAACAGCTCTGTGAGCTTGGTAATAGTGAGTTAGATACTTCAAGTTTAATTCTTTCATATAATAATAATCCGCAATCTAACTAGGGGGTACAATCCATGAATTTTTTTAAGATTAAGTCAATTGAACAGTTTCGTGCAGAAGACGATCAATCAGCTAAAACTCTCAACCGTTGCCTAGGTCCGCTCGATCTAATTCTTCTTGGTGTTGGGGCGATTATTGGTACTGGTATTTTTGTTCTGACTGGTGTTACTGCCGCAACTGCTACAGGCCCAGCAGTAGTTATTTCGTTCATTATTTCAGGTGTGGTGTGTACTTTTGTTGCGCTCTGTTACTCTGAACTCTCTTCCAAGATTGGGGGTTGTGGAAGTGCATATGGTTATAGTTATGCGGTATTTGGTCAGGGGATAGGATTTTTAGTAGCTTGGATGTTAATTTTAGAGTACTTAATTGCCACTACTGCGGTATCGGTAGGGTGGTCAGGATATTTGATTAATGTTTTAAATAATATAGGGATGCCATTGCCTGAGTCTCTCACCGTAGGATATTTTTCAAATCCAGAAAAAGGCATTATTAATTTACCGGCAAGTTTGATTTTACTAATTCTGATGGGGTTGCTGCTCGTTGGAGTGCGACAGAGTGCAACGCTCAATACTGTATTAGTCGCAATTAAAGTTTTTGCGGTAATAGTATTTATTGGGGTGGCAATGTTTAATATCCAGCCTAGCAACTGGTCGCCATTTATACCCTACGGTTGGTTTTCAACTACTGCAGATGGCCATACGGTAGGTATCATTGCCGGGGCTTCATTGGTATTCTTTGCCTATGTTGGGTTTGATGCGGTTTCAACTGCCGCCGAAGAATCTAAGAATCCTGCACGCGATGTGCCGATTGGAATAATAGGTTCACTTGTTTTTTGTACTTTGATTTATATTGTGGTGTCAGGTCTTATGACTGGAATTGTTTCTTATAAAGAATTAAATGTTTCATCACCAGCTTCACATGCGCTCACCCAAATTGGCTTTAAAGGTGCGTCAGCATTAGTTGGTACCGCAGTAATTGCAGGACTTACCTCTGTGATGTTAGTGCTCTATTATGCTTTGACGAGAATTTTATTTGCCTTATCAAGAGATACATTGATCCCAAGTTTTTTTTCTTCTGTTAATAGTAAAACCAAAACCCCAACTCGAATTATTATAGCTACTGGAATCACCATGTCTTTTATTGCTGGTGAATTACCGTTTAATACGTTAGTTGAGATTGTCAATATCGGTACTTTGTCGGCGTTTATTTTTGTTTGTTTAGCGGTGCCAGTTGCAAGGAAAAGATACCCGCAGTACATAAGTAAAATTGTTATTCCTGGGGGTTTGATTATACCTATCCTTGGCGCACTGTCTTGCTTTGGATTAATTCTTGCCTTACCGACACATACCATTAGTATGTTTGCGCTATGGATGCTTGTTGGAGTGTTGGTGTATGTATTGTATTCTTCCAGGCAGTAACTTTTTAGTGGAGAGGAATGACTTGGTGGTTGGCTAGTATTTCTTTTGTTTTTGGGTACACCTCACCTGGTATTGTCATGGCTGGGCCAGCTACCTCAAACAGCACATAGGTAATACCGTCCTTAGTGATAGAGGAATCACCTGGTTCGCTTTTGATTGCGGCCGCCAAGAGCGCATGTTCGGGTACAAGCACTAAAAGCAAAGGTAAGCCTGGGAGATGGTTGAGCAAAGTGCTTGCTGCCGCTATCGCTTTTGTATCACAGTCTCCAAGGTTATTATCTAATAATGTTGTGGGAAGCACTATTCCTAAAGCAGAAAATCTATCCTTATCTTCTATGGCCTGGTAAGGAATTGATTGAAAAAAAGAAGTTATAGTAGCAATTAGTTCGCGCGTACTTGCAGTGTTAGAAAATTGTTTAGCAAGATTCGCGAGTGCAGGTTTATAATCTAATACCACTTGCCTATAATCAACTTGAATGATTGGAATAAATTCATTATCCGAGTTAACTATGGTAGCGTATGATTTTTTTAATTCAGAATTAAATATTTCTTTAGAAGTATTTTCAATACCTTTTTTTGAATCAATTACCAATTGGTTGATTTGATCGTGATGTTCTTTTGCCTGGGCATTGATATTTCTCGCCAGGGTTTCAAGTTCCTGAGTAAAGGCAATCTGCAATTGCCGGTTTTCTTTGTCACTTGCACCAGGTTTAAACTGTAATGTGCTGGTTAGTTGTAAGTTTTTGTCTTGAATGGTAACATTAATAGTGGTGCCTGGTGGGTAACGCCGAGCCAGTAAAGATGCTTGGCTTTGTGCCTGTTCGTAGAGGGCTTGAAAATTATGTTCAATTACTGATTGGATTTGTTGGTTGGTATTCTCAACTACCTGCTGGTTTTTTTGTCTTACTACCGAATCTATCTCAGCATGTTGCCTTAAGGTTTGGCGTCCTTTTTCAATATCTTTGTTATCAAGCGTAAAGGCGATGGTTTTAAGCCCACCAAACGCATTGCTTCTGTAGGTAATGAGATAATGAGTAACCTCTTTGCTCACGATCTTTTTAAAATCAGTTTGTTCTGCGCTCACTAAGGTTACATTAGTGAAAGAACAAGTCAATAAAATCAAACAAATATATTTGTTTGATACCATGTATTATTCCTGAGGATATGCCTTACTAAATGACTCCAACGCGCAGCAAGTATTGACTATGGCCGCAAGCTTAGGATACGGAGTGCAATCAAGTGAAAATCGCAAGGCGTTGTACCATTGAGCGACTAAAAAAATATCAGCAAGACTGGGAGTGGAAGTTTTGGCTAAAAATCCTTGCTCTGGTGCGAGTTGTTCAAGGGTAATAAAACCTTCTCGCATCCAGTGATGCATCCATGCGATTTTATTTTGTTCAGTGCAATGTAATTCTTGCTCTAGATACTGTTGCACTCTCAAATTGTTAAGGGGGTGAATGTCGCATGCAAGTATTAGACAAAGTGAGCGCACCGTAGCCCGTGTTTGTGGGTCATTACCAAGTAATGGTGGCTGGGGGTATTGCTCATCAAGCCACTCACAGATGGCCATTGATTGGTAAAGATAAAAATCTACATTGCTGGAAGCAACATGAAGCACAGGAATAAGTCCTTGTGGATTAATTTTGCGAAACTGCTCGCCTCTGTCTTCCTTTTTGAGTAAATTAACAGTCTTTTTTTCATAGCTAAGTGACTTGAGATTCAAAGCAATGCGAACTCGGTAGCTTGCTGTAGATCTAAAATAATCGTATAGAGTTAATTGCATTGGGAATAGACTTCTATGGCTCGATGGTGGCGAACGCTTCCCCAAATCCAATTGAGACTGCCTGATTAGCTGTGCATGTGGCTTTGAGAAGTACGCTATCACCATCGAGTAGAAATGTTCGCCCCTCATCGTTAGATATAGCAATTGGTGTTTTACCATTGGCGGTTAATTCTAATAGAGAGCCAGCCTGCGAGGGTTCAGGGCCAGAAATAGTTCCAGTACCTAATAAATCACCTGATTGTAAGTTGCATCCATTGCTGGAATGATGGGCGATACATTGGGCTGGAGTCCAGAGTAAAAATGAATTATTTGTTTTACAAATAACCTTAGGTGAGCTTGAGGTTTTTCGCAGCATTGGAGAAAGTATTGAGGCGGTAATTGAGATATCAGGAATTAATGAAGGTTCTTTAGTTAAGTAAGGGAGCGTGGACGGAAGTCCAGCAATTCTCTTATGAGCCACAAAAAAAGGCGTTAATGCAAAACCAGTGATTACAAATGGAGAAATAGTGGTTGCAAAACTTTTACCTAAAAATGGACCAAGTGGTTGATATTCCCAAGATTGAATATCACGAGCTGACCAATCGTTGAGTAAACAATAACCAAAAATATATTCTTCTGCTGATTCAATTGGGATAGGCTCACCCAATTGATTACCGCCTCTAATAAATATTCCGAGCTCAACTTCAAAGTCTAGTTTTGCAGTTGAACTGTATGTCGGTAGAGGTTGATCTGGATTTTTAATTTGTCCTTTAGGTCGTTTTACTATTGATGGACTTACCCGAATACTAGAGCTTCTGCCATGGTATCCGATTGGCACATGCACATAGTTCGGCATTAGGGGCTGATCAGGCCTAAACATTTTACCAACGGTTTGCGCGTGGTAGTAGGATGCGTAAAAATCAGTATAATCACCAATAATGGTTGGAAGAACAAATTGTGCCTGGGCAATCGGAGAACAGTGCGCGAGAATTTTATCTTTATGAACTGAAGATTCACAAAGTAGATTTGAGATACTATGCCGTAAGGTTAGTAATTGTGAAAAAGATAAATTCATAAGCTTTGACATATCGGAATGAAGTAGAGCGCTACAGGTCACGCTAGGTATATCAATTGCTTGTGAATGCGCTTCGCAAAATGCTGATAGGTTAAAAAGTAAGTCACCGATCCCAACCATGATAGAATTTCTATTTCCGTTTTGCGCTACTGCAAAAGGGAGATTCTGTATGGGAAATTCTGTGGTTTGAGATTGTGCGCTTGTGATAAAGCTATTTCGTTTTGGAGAGTGTGTTTCGTCTAGTGTAAAAATCATAATGGTAACTTTACTTATTTTATAATATAATTGAATGATGAAAGTAAGTTATTTAACTGGGTTTGGCAATGAGCATAGCAGCGAAGCGGTGGTCGGAGCACTACCACTCGGTTGTTTTTCTCCTCAAAAACCCCCACTAGGGCTTTATGCCGAAAAATTTTCTTCTACTGCCTTTACCGCACCTCGCGCAAAAAACCGAAGAAGTTGGTTTTACCGAATGTTACCTTCAGTGGTACGAAGTGAAATGCAACGGCTAGCGAACCAGTACCCAAATTGGCGAACGGCAGGTATTGGGAGCGATGAGGAACTCGCTGAGTACGATCCTCGTGCAATGCGCTGGGATCCGATTCCACCAGCACAAAAGCAAATTGATTTCCTGTCTTCTATTAGAACTGTCGCTATCGCAGGTGACACGAGAACACAAATAGGTACTGCAGTTAGTCTGTATCAATTTTCTAAAAATAATGAGCGATTGTATTTTGTTAATGCTGATGCGGAGATGCTTTTTATCCCCCACCAAGGTGATCTCATTATTAAAACTGAATGTGGGGTGTTAGAATTAGCTCCTTTAGAAATTGCTGTAATTCCGCGTGGTATGGTATTCTCAGTTAACTGCAAAGGTGGTTCGGTAGCAGCGGGCTATCTTTGTGAAAATTACGGTGCGCCATTAGACCTTCCTGAGCGTGGTCCAATCGGATCGGATGGCTTTGCTAATGATCGAGATTTTTTATATCCACAGGCTTGGTATGAGGAGGGAATTGGTGATTGCAAGTTAATTAGAAAAATTGCCGGCTTATTTTTTGAGACAGCTCTGCAAGATTCCCCGTTGGATGTTGTTGCATGGGTGGGGAATAGCGCACCATACAAATATAACTTACAACTGTTCAACACCATAAATACTGTTTCTTATGATCATCCTGACCCTTCAATTTTCACTGTGCTAACTTCACAAAGTGATACACCAGGTGTGGCTAATATTGATTTTGTGATTTTTCCACCGCGCTGGATGGTTGCGGAAAACACTTTTAGACCTCCATGGTTTCACCGTAATTGTATGAGTGAGTGGATGGGATTAATTCATGGAGTGTATGACGCAAAACCCGATGGATTTATTCCTGGTGGCATGAGTTTGCATAATACCATGACACCCCATGGCCCTGATGTGCAGGCCCATACGCATGGAAGTGAAAGCGAGTTAAAGCCAGTTCATTTACTCGGTACCATGGCGTTTATGGTAGAGACGAGATATACTTTATTCCCAACCTTGTTTGCACTCGACACTTCAGCTAGGCAAAAAGAATATCACCAATGCTGGCAAGGGTTTTCAAAAAAATTTAAAAAACCTTAAATTGAAATATCTTTCAGTGCAAGAGTGATCGCATCAAGTTTGCTTTGACTATCGTGGCTGGATATTGCGAGAAGAATGACCAGCCTGCTTAAAAAAGCCTCTCTCTGTGGCTGAGGCACTTTGTCAATGGCCCGAGAAAGTTGGTATAAAAATTCATCACCGGATTCTCGGGTAAAGACCGAGCTAGATATTTTTTTCATGAAAGTCTCCCAATCGCACGATTGTACGCTCGTGAAACCTGACTTGGATTAAAGCTCTTAAAGCTTGCACAGCGATACTGGTCGGGTCTAATTAATAACAGGCAGGGTTCTTGCAACCGTAATCGATTTGGAAGTAATTTTTTTCTGTCAAGATATTGATTTGCGTTTTTCCCTATGACGAGATAGTTAAGATCGCCATGGTTTTGACAATAGGTTTCAATAGTTTTATTGTGGGGTAACAGGTAAGACAGTAAAGTGAATTTATTTGAAAGTACATTATGTAACCATTTATTTTTTCCTTGATGAGTGAGCGGAGCGTCCTGCATCAACCAACAACCATCTTGCTGGTCGCTTAGCGTGCTGGCGGGGTAATCACAATGCTCTGATAATCTGCCACTATTTACTAGGGGCTGAACTGCAGAGTGGTTTTTTGCGAGAGAAAGCACCGAATCTCGTATGGTTTGACAAGTTTGGTTGAGGGGGCTAATAAACAATGCCGATCTAGTAGAATTGAGTATATTAATATCTGAAGCATAGCCTCGCTCCTCATCGTATGACTGAAGAAGTTTTTTAGGCGCGATTTTTTTCAGTACTCTTGCTAGTTTCCATCCGAGGTTTTGAGCAGCTGCAATTGCTCCATTTGCGCCTCGTGCTCCAAATGGTGAAACTTGATGTGCGCTATCACCGAGAAATATAACATTGTTGTGCACAAAGGAAGAAAGCCTGCGACACCTGAATTTATAAATACTTGACCATTCAAGTGACCAGCCGTTCTCACCAAGCATGGCATTAAGATATTTTGCCACTTGCGCAGGCTGATTTTCTACTTCAGGATTGCAATGTGGACCAAGTTGAAAATCAATTCTAATAACTTTGTCTGGTTGTTGATGGCGCAATACTGAGCCTTGGGGGTAAAAAGAAGGATTGAACCAATAGATTCTTTCATTGGTGTAGGTAGTTGAAGTTTTTACATCACAAATTAAAAAATAATCTTCAAAAGATTCTCCTACCGGATGAAGATTCATCATCGATCTAATCGTGCTGTTTGTCCCATCTGCAGCGATGAGATATTGGCACGCAAGTTGGTAGGTTCCCTTCTGTGAAGTGACGGTGACAATGGATCCAGACCTGTGCGCGACAAGATTTGAAACCGATTCTTCAAATCTAAGAGAAATAAGTGGCTGCATCAAAACTGCCTGCACCAGGTAATCTTCAAGATAATATTGTTGTAAATTAATAAATGCCGGCATCTGAAAATCTTTTTCATTTACTAATCGGTATTTGTAGATCAGGGAATTTTGTAAAAATACTGAACCATCATTCCATCTAACTCCTTTGGCTAGAAGTTTTTTGCCAATCCCAAGTCGTCCTAGAATTTCTAAAGTTCTTTTGCTATAACAAATCGCCCGTGAGCCAAAGCTAACTGTGGAGTCTTTATCAATTATTACTGAAGGGATTTGTTGGGCCGCCAATTCAAGCGCAAGCGTTAATCCACTCGGCCCTGCGCCAACAATTATTACCGGAACGGTTCGTGTTGTTTGGTTATCTAAATCTTCATGTACCGTGCTTTCATAGGTGGTAAATGAAAAATCCGTGATTGGCATACTAGTTAGTTAGGTTTTATTTACCGTATCTAACGCTGATTGTAATGAGTGCCACATGTCTTGATCTCTACTATCAGTCCAAATTCTTGGGTCGGGATATTCGTTACCAGCTTCATCAAAACATCTGGTAATGTCAAAAGGCAAGCAATGCTCAAAGATAACCCATTGTTTGTATTTTGGTGCCAAAGTGGTGTAGGCGTCAATATAACACTCAGACAAGGATTTACCTTTTTTCTTCCCAGCTTCCACGCTTGAGAACATGGCCTGCACAAATTCTCTAGTGCCTTCAATAGCTTCTATACATTTCTTTTTACCAATTACCGCTTCGCCTCGGCCAGGTACGAGCATCTCAGGTTGTAATGCGAGAAGTTTATCTAATGTAGAAGGCCAGTCGCGATGATAGGCATCACCACTATATGGAGTTGCACCATACTCAACAAGATCACCTGAGAATAAAATTCGTTCTTGTTCTAACCAAGCTATCGTGTCGCCTTTGGTGTGACCTCGACCTGGGTTTGAAATGTCAACGCGGGTCTTGCCCATAAAAAATTTCATTGCATTGCTAAAGACATGGGTGGGCCAAGTTAATCCAGGTACAGAATCCACCCCTCTAAATAGTCTAGGGAATCTACCTACCTCACTTTTGTAATCTTGCTCACCTCGTTCGCAAATTAATTCAAAAGTAGGTTGCGATGCAATAATACTTACTGGTGAGTAAGCACTCGCACCTAAAACACGAACAGCGTGATAGTGTGTAAGGAGCACATGACGGATAGGTTTGTCAGTAACGCCTGCGACTCTGGCAATAACATCCTGCGCCATGATAGGAGTTGCTTGGGTGTCTATGACTAGCACTTCTTTGTCGCCAATGATAATCCCAGTGTTAGGATCACCTTCTGCGGTGTAGGCATAAGCTCGATCAGACAGCTTGGTAAAATGGATATTTTTTTCTTCAGTATCAGCGTGTGATGCAAATTTTTTATTCATAATGTAACATGTTATATCATATTATTAGGAAATTGTAACATGTCATTAATTGAAGGAGCATTTATTTGTGATTACCAACGCACCGCAATTGGTCGTTATAACGGAAGTTTAGCATCAGTTAGGCCTGATGATTTACTTGCGATCACGATACAAGCTCTTATGACAAGAAATCCAAGTGTTGACTGGAGTACCGTTAGCGATGTATTAGCAGGATGCGCGAATCAAGCTGGTGAGGACAATCGATGCGTGGCTCGGATGGCCGTGTTACTCAGCGGATTGCCAATCTCAGTGAGCGCGACTACCATTAATAGACTATGTGCATCAGGTATGGACGCAGTTGCTTTTGCAAGTGCCAGTATCAAAGCCCAAGATGGTTGGATGTTTTTAGCTGGTGGTGTAGAAAGCATGACTCGTGCACCATTTGTACTTGGTAAATCTCCAACTGCTTTTTCTAGAGAAGCCACAATGTACGACACAACCATTGGCTGGCGTTTTATCAATAAAAAAATCGCAGAGCAGTTTGGCACCTTAAGCATGCCTGAAACTGGTGAGGAGGTTGCAAAAAGATTTGCTATTTCCAGAGAAAGACAAGATGAGTTTGCTTTTGCATCGCAACAAAAATACGCACAGTCATTTAAACAAGGCCGTTTTGCAGAGGAAATTACTCCAGTAAAAATTCCCAGTTCTAAAGGTGGTGGTAAAGGTGGTTCCATAGATTTTTTAATTGACGAACATCCGCGCCAAGACACCTCGCTTGAGAAGTTGCAGAGTCTGTCACCTTTATTTACTCATGGCACGGTAACCGCAGGGAATGCGAGTGGAGTTAATGATGGGGCCGCAATGACATTATTAGCAAACCAAGCTGCGATAAAGCAATTTTCACTAAATCCCATTGCACAAATAGTTGCCGTCGCCCGAAGTGGGGTTGAGCCAAATATAATGGGCATCGGTCCGCGTGATGCTTGCAGGGCGCTCATTAAAAAAACCGGATTATCAATTGATGAGATTGATCTTTTTGAAATTAATGAAGCGTTTGCCAGCCAGGTATTAGCTTGTCTAAGTGAGCTGGGTATTAGTGATAATGACCCTAGGGTAAATCCAAATGGAGGTGCCATCGCACTCGGTCACCCGCTCGGTATGAGTGGAACAAGATTAATTGGAACCCTTGCGCTTGAGCTCAAACTTAAATCTCTCACCTACGGCATCGCCACCATGTGTGTTGGTGTCGGGCAAGGAGTCGCAGTACTCCTTAAAAAGGTTTAAGGAGTTGATTCTTTTTGAAGTAAGCTAAGTATCAGTTCCGCTACGGCAAGTAAATACTCATCGTTACCTTCAAAAGATTCTAGCTCAATACCAATAGGAATACCAGTTAATGTTTTTCCAAACGGAATGGCTATCCCAGGAATCCCTGCATTGCTTGAAGGATCCATGTTTTTAATCATAGTCTGAAACGTAGGCACCATTTTGCCATTTAGCTTAAATTGTTCTTCATTTCCTGCTATAGGAATTGTTTGACTAGGAGTTACTGGAATCAAGATAATATCAATTTTATGCTCTTCAAAATATTTTTTATAAAGAGCTTGTAACTCAGGTCGTTTATTTGCGATAGCATCGGTATAGACAGATTCTGGAATACCATGAGGAATAATAAACTTTTCATATGTTGCACGAACATCCGGAGATTGAACATTGTTCAAAAAGTCCTTGGGGTTAGTTAGATTTGGTGCGTAGGTAGCGAGCAGTTCGTTAAATCCTTTTCCTGATTCAAATAATACAATTGGGAAACTAATTTTCTCATTTAATTCACCAACACCTGGTAAGGGCGCCTCAACAATCTTAGCTCCTAATCGTTTTAAGATTGCAATGGCAAGTTCAATATTTTGTGAAACTTCAGGAGTTAGTGATTCGTAAAAATAATTCCTAGGTATCCCAATGGTAATTGAAGAAATCTCTTCGGGCTTAAATTTTTTGGAAGAAGGCTTAGTACCAGAAAGGACGGCGTCTAAAGTCCTTACCAGATCCACCGTTTTTGCCATTATGGTAACAGTATCTCGGGTAGGAGAAATTGGCACAAGACCGTCGTTTGCGTATCTACCTGTTGTAGGTCTAAAACCAACCACTCCGTTAAAAGCAGCCGGTATTCTGCCTGAACCCCCTGTATCAGAACCTAATCCAGCATCAACTAATCCTAGGGCAACTGCTACAGCAGTACCGCCGCTACTCCCACCAGCTATGTAATCAAAATTTATTGCGTTATGTGCGGTGCCGTAGCTTGCATTAATGTTCGTGATCCCAAATGCTAATTCATGCATATTAGTTTTACCAACCATAAGTGCGCCTTGATCTACTAATCTTTGAACTGTAGAAGCGTTTTTTGTCGGTTTGTATCCTGCAAAGGCCTTAGTGCCTGCTGTGGTGTGATATGGCAAAGCGTCAATATTATCCTTTACAGCAATAGTTAAGCCATGCAACGCCCCTTTGATAGGTTGTGCGTCTAAAGCTTTTGCTTGATTCTTTACATTATCAAAATCAATTTCTAAAAAGCTATTGTATTGTTTGACTGTTTCATATTGTTGCTGCAGAGATTCAATCTTTGTTGCTACTGGATTTGTTTTGCTTTTGTCAGCGCATCCTCCAAGATACATCATGCTTGCTAATAATGAAATTACAATTATTTTTTTACTCATAGTGTTATTCTCCTCTTTTGTCTGTTACTCTTTTTGCTTTACCTTCTGATTTTGGCAAACTGTCTTTTGGAACTATTGAGACTTCAACTTGAATGCCAACAAAGGTCTTAATTTTTTTTACTAATTCATTTTTGATGGTATTGATATCTACCCCAGCATGCTCTGACTCTACTTGTAATAGAAGCATATCAAGCCGATCTTTTTTGTAGAGTTGGATTTGATAATTTGCTCGCAAACCATTACAAGTAATAATTTGCTCTTCTAGTTGCGATGGAAACACATTTACCCCGCGAATTATCATCATGTCATCATTTCTTCCAACTATTCTATCCATGCTCCTCATACATCGGCCATGGGAAGGTGGGTTGAGTTTTGTTATATCTCTAGTACGATAGCGAATTATGGGCATTGCTTGTTTTCGTAAGGAAGTGAACACCAATTCACCACTCTCTCCCATTGGTAATACATTCCCATCTGGGTCAATAATTTCAGGATAAAAATAATCTTCCCATAGTATCGTGGTGCCTTTATGGAGGCTAGATTCTTGCCCAACACCAGGACCAATAACTTCTGATAATCCATAAATGTCTAGAGCGTCAATACCGATTCTTCTTTCAATCTCTTCACGCATGGCAAATGTCCATGGTTCGGCTCCTAATATACCAATACGCAAACCCAACTCTTCTTTGCGCACCCCACAACTATCCATAGCATCTGCAATGGTGAGTAGATATGAAGGAGTAACCATTATAATTTTAGATTGAAAATCTTTAAGTAACTTTATCTGTCGTTCTGTTTGACCGACTGAATGAGGCACTACTACACAACCTAATCGTTCAGCTCCGTAATGCGCTCCTAGTCCTCCAGTAAATAGTCCGTATCCATAAGAGACCTGCACTATATCACCTGGCCTACCACCTGCAGTAAAAATACTTCTTGCTACTACATTTGCCCAATCATCAATATCGTGTTTCGTATAACCCACGACTGTTGGAGATCCCGTGGTACCACTTGAAGCATGTATCCTTGATATTTCTTTTTGCGGGACACAAAACATTCCGAATGGGTATTGTTTGCGTAAATCCTCTTTAACTAAAAATGGAAACTTAGCCAAATCAGAAAGTGATTTGATTGTATCAGGACCGACCTTATGTTGATCAAAGTGTTTTTTCCAAAAAGGATTATTGTGGTAGGCATGATGAATGGTGCCTTTTAATCGCTCGAGTTGAAGTGCTTGTAATTCTTTCTCAGATGCTGATTCAATCTTGTCTAGAAACATAGTCATAATTATAATACAATATGATATATCAAATTAAAAGAATTGTTAACAATAGAGGGAAGATATGATAGAAATTAAAAGTTTTGTAAATGACAAATTTATTTCAGGAACCAAATCACAGGAATTAATTGACGCTAATTCTTCCGTACCAGTGGCTAGCTTTGCTCATATCAGTGATTCAGAGGTGCAAAACTGTATCTCCTATGCCAAATCTGTTGGTAACCCCACTCTTCGTGCATTAACCATACATCAAAGGGCGCTATTACTTAAACAGCTGGGTTTAGCATTACTAGAGCAGAAAGAGACATTATATAAGGTTTCTACCTATACTGGTGCCACCAGGGCCGATAGTTGGGTTGATATTGAAGGTGGGATAGGCACCATGTTAAGTATTTCAAGTATTGCGCGCAGGGAATTGCCTGACCAGCCTTTTATTACCGAAGGAAATCTTGAAACTTTATCTAAAAGTGGAAGCTTTGTTGCTAGGCATATCTTGACACCAAAAACTGGAGTTGCAGTACATATTAATGCATTTAATTTCCCAATCTGGGGTATGCTTGAAAAGTTTGCACCTACATTCATTGCAGGTGTTCCGTCAATCATTAAACCCGCCACCCAAACTTCTTATTTAACCTTTGCCTTAATGAAACTTATCCAAGAAGTCAACTGTTTACCTAAGGGCAGTCTTTCACTTTTGATTGGAAATATTCATTCTCTTTTAGATCATCTAGATGGTCAGGATACCGTAACCTTTACTGGCTCCGCATCCACAGCAAAAACTATTGCTTCTAATCAAAATCTTATCCATCACAATGTCAAAATAAACAAAGAAGCTGACTCGCTTAATGCTATAGTCTTTGGTGAGTCTGCACGGCCGGGTACAGTAGCATTTAGTTTGGGTGTTAAGGAAGTTCTTCGTGAGCTTACCGCTAAGGCAGGCCAAAAATGTACCGCAATACGAAGGGTCATCATTCATGAAGACTTTGTCAAACCTTTTCAAACCGAGCTAGAGCAACAATTACAAAGAGTACAAATCGCACCAGCTGGATATCAAGTGGAAAAAGGAAAAGTTCACCTCGGCCCTCTCGTCTCACTTACGCAAAGACGAGAAGTGCAAGAACAGGTAGCGCTACTCAGACAATCTGCGGATATATTGATTCAGTCTCCTATCACGGTTATAGAAGGTTCAGAAGATAAAGGTGGCTTTATGGCGCCAGTAGTTCTCATTGCGAAAAACCCTGAGGCATCCGAGCTGCATTCAATTGAGGCGTTTGGGCCGGTATGCACCGTTATTCCATATCAAAATATTTCCCAAGCTATCGCCCTCACCAATAAAGGTGAAGGTAGTCTAGTCGCTAGTATTGTATCTACACAACCTGAAGAACAGCAACAGCTTACCTTGGGCATTGCACCATACCATGGACGATTATTACTTATTAATGAATTAACCGCAAAAGAATCTACAGGGCATGGGTCGCCACTTGCTCCATTAGTGCATGGTGGTCCCGGTAGAGCAGGTGGGGGGGAAGAATTAGGTGGAGTTCGTTCAATTAAATATTATATGCAGAGGACAGCACTGCAAGGCACACCAACAGACCTCACTAGCGTTACACAAGAATACTATCAAGGTGCGATTACCCATGAGGATATCAAACATCCATTTAGAAAATATTTTAATGAGCTACACATTGGAGATTCACTCACCACTCACAAGAGAACAGTTACAGAAGCCGACATAGTTAATTTTGGCTGCCTAACGGGCGATCACTTTTATGCCCATTTTGACGAAACTGCGACAGCCAGTTCATTGTTTGGTAAAAGAGTTGCCCATGGGTATTACCTCGTTTCAATGGCTGCAGGTCTTTTCGTCTGGCCAAACCTAGGCCCAGTGTTAGCAAACTATGGCATGGATAACTTGAGATTTATTGAACCAGTCGGTATTGGCGATACTATTCAAGCCACAATAACGGTAAAACGCAAGATTGAGAAGCCTAAAAAAGAAGGGGATAATAAAAAAACTGGGGTGGTGGTATGGTATGTCCAATTATTTAATCAGCACAGTGTATTAGTTGCAATGTATGATATACTTACATTAGTTCAGATCAATGAAAATATTTAAAAAAATATTTAAATTAGAGTTGACAAATTGAATAAAATGTAGTATAAAATTGTAATGAAGAAATGTGTAAAAAATTTATAAAAACCAGGAGGTAAACTTATGAAAAAAGTAACACTAATAATAACCGCACTCACTATGGCACTGTCATGGAGTGTAACATTCGCAGCTGAAAGCACACTTGAAGAAGTGACTGTAACAGCACAAAGAAAATCTGAAAACTTACAATCAGTTCCAGTTGCCATAACAGCACTAACTGAATCTGTAATTAACAGATCTGACATCCATGACCTAACAGCAATTGCGCTTAAAACTCCTTCGTTAGTTTTTGCGCCATTTTCACCAGGTCAAAACATTATTTCACTCAGAGGTGTTTCATCTAACGATGATGGAGCAGGTACAGAAAGCTCTGTTGCGATATTTCAAGATGAAGTCTACCTTGGTAGAGTTTCTAACATTAACTTTGAAATGGGAGACCTAGAACGAATTGAGGTACTTCGCGGACCACAAGGTACCCTATACGGTAGAAATACCCTTGGTGGTGCAATTAATATAATAACTAAGAAACCTTCACTAGACAAAGTTTCAGGTAGTTTAAAAATTACTGCAGGTACCTACAACAAAAGAGACTATGGATTTTTAGTTTCAATACCTCTCGTAGAAAATGAAGCTGCGATTAAACTTTCAGCACAGCAAAAAACTAGAGATGGTTGGATTAAAGATTACTATGTGCAACCAGACAAATGGTATAACAACAACACAAAAAAATTACAAGATGAAAACTCAACTAACTATCGCTTAAGTATTTATGCAAAAGGTGATGATGCAGATGTTTTAATCAACTATGATAAAAACACCATTGATATCAATGATATGGGTAGAATTTCGTTAAGTGGTTTATCATTAGGTTCTTACAATGCTTTGTATAATCAAAAATGTGCTCCTTCTGGTATTGATCGTCAGTATTGTAATGCGTCTGCAGTTGATGGATTTGCCAAACGAGATGCCGAGGGTACAAGCATAAAAGTAACCTCTGAAATTGATAGCGATACTACTTTTACTTCTATTACAGCGATTCGTAGTAGCGTAGTAGATTGGGAAATGGACTCAGTTGGTGGGGGATCTTTTTATTTGTGTCTAACACCTAATAAATCAGGTCCTAATTCAGTTCCTCCTAGTGTCCCTTGCGTTCCTAGTGATATTCCAAATCTTGTAACTAATGTTATTACTGGAGCTCTTATTGATAATATTTATGATAAGACCAAACAAACCTCGCAAGAATTTAGATTTAATGGTAAAGGCGATGGGTATTCTTATGTGGTTGGACTTTGGTACTATTTAGAAGATACAGATCGTTTTGAAGGATTTACTCGAACTGATGATGTGAATTTTGGTTTATCTGCCGCTACTTGTAATCAGAATAATTATAATATCTATTTTACATCTACAACAATTGGTGGTTGCGATCAGGATTGGTATAGACAAACCAATGAAACTACTAGCTATGCCGTATTCTCACAGTTTGATATTGATATTGGCGACAACTGGAGTGTGAAGATTGGCGGAAGATACACTGTGGATGAAAAAGTTATTGATTCTTTATCAGTAGATGGATCTCGGTTCCCATTTATTATTTCTCCTTCAGGATCTCTATCAACCAAATGGGATGGTATAAAATCTTGTGAGCCAATCAACGGTTGTTTTTCGGCAAAGAAAAGTGCTTCATGGAATGATTTTTCACCTAAGCTAGTCTTTGCGTACAGTGATCCAGATGGTACGAATTTTTATCTGTCCTATGCTAGAGGGTTTAAGAGTGGTGGTTTTCCAGCTGCTCCTGCCGTGCCACAAGTATTCATAGAGCTAAAACCTGAAACTGCTGATAGCTATGAACTTGGTGTGAAAGCAGATGTTAGTGGAAATACTAGGGTTAATTTCTCACTATTTTATAATCTTTACAAAAATTTACAGATTCAACAATTTGGACCAGCTAGTCCAGCATCTCAAGCTAAGTATGGATTGACATCTTCATTTGGAGTATTTTCAACATTCAATGCTGCAGATGCGGTATCTAGAGGTATTGAATTAGAAATTACTTGGATTCCTGTTGAATCGGTTATATTTAACGCATCGCTCTCACTAATTGATAGTGAATACACTTCAGATCAATTACTATTTAATGGGGTTAATCTTAAAGGAAGAACCCTGTATGAAACTCCTGAAGTAAAGTGGGATATGGGTGTATTGTATAATTCTGTACAAAATGACCAGTCTGTAGTTTCTGCTTCGCTTGATTTTAATTATTTAAGTGAAACAACTACGGATTTTTCTAATCCTCTTGCAAATCGTTGGGCTCGTACATTAGCTAATGCAAGATTATCTTGGGAATCTAAAGAAAAAGATTTTGAAGTGTCTCTTTGGGTGAATAATATTTTTGATACCTATCATGTCATTCATACTTATAGCGTAGGTAATGGCGCACAAGGTGTACCAGGCTTACCAAGAATGAGTGGTATTACTCTTGAATATAAGTTTTAAGGTTAGTTAGTGTTTATCAAGGGCAACTTATAATGGGTTGCCCTTGTTTTTTATATAGAGGAGAGTTATGAAAAGAATTATATGGTCGTTAGCATCACTGATGGTGATTTTTAGTTTTGTACTATTGTTTGTTCCTGCGGTTAAGGAGCTGTTCGTGTTTGATTCGTTTTTTAGTATTAAATGGTATATGGGCATTATTGTAATGTTGGTTGTGCTAGAAGGTTTGTATATTGTTCTTCCTGTTCGTTTTGGTGGTGCAAGATGAGTGGTACGATAGTAATGTTTATTGGCTTTGTCGTAATGTCATTGTTGATTAGCTACTATGCGGCAAAACGAACAAAGACTAAGGAAGATTTTTATACTGCGGGTGGTAAATTATCTGGTTTTCAAAATGGCTTAGCGATAGCTGGTGATTTTATAAGCGCAGCTTCTTTTCTCGGTGTTACGGGATTGGTGTTTTTATTTGGTTTTGATGGATTATTGTTTGGTCTCGGAGCAGTGTCAGCCTGGGGTGTGGTGTTTTTTTTAATGGCGGAACGGATTAGGAATTTAGGTAAGCATACCTTTGTGGATGTGGTTACCTTTCGTTTTGAGCCTCGTAGGTTAAGAATGTTTTCTGTTGTTACTACTTTGTTTATTGTAGTATTTTATTTGATTGCCCAAATGGTTGGTGCAGGTAAGCTGATTCAAATATTGTTTGGTTTAGAGTATTGGGTTGCGCTATGTGTTATTGCGTTGTTAGTCTTGATGTATGTTTTTTTTGGAGGTATGCTTGCTACTACCTGGGTGCAAATTATCAAAGCAGTCCTGTTGCTTGGCGGAACAACGGTAATAGTATTATTAGTGTTAGCAGAGTTTAATTTTTCTTTTGAAGCTTTGTTTACAACGGCAGTATTAGTCCATCCAAAGTCAATTGATATACTCTCACCAGGGTTATTGTATAGTGATTGGAAACAGGTTGCTAGTGTATTGCTTTCTATGGTTTTTGGTATTGCAGGATTACCGCATATCCTGATGCGTTTTTTTACTGTCCCAGATATGAAACAAGCTCGTCGCAGTGCTTTTTGGGCATCAATATTTATGAGCTTCTTTTTTCTCTTAATGGTGGTATTAGGGTATGGTTCTATAGCGATGTTATACCAACATCCTGAATTATTTGCTAATGGCAAACTTATTGGTGGGAGTAATATGACCCCTATTCATCTTGCAGGTGTAGTAGGCGGGCCTATGTTGCTTGCATTTATTTCTGCAGTTGCTTTTGCGACCATTATTGCCGTGGTCGCAGGTTTAAGTATCAGTGGGGCGGCGACTGTGGCGCATGATCTCTATGCTGAAGTTATTAAAAAGGGCAAACCAGATCCTGATTTTGAATTAAAGTTATCTAGATTTGTAATTTTAATAGTGTGTTTATTAGGGATTGTGTTTGGATTGTTGTTTGAAAATCAAAATGTAGCTATCACTGCAGTTTTTCCATTAGTGCTTTCGGCTAATGTTTGCTTTCCACTCTTAATGCTTACTATGTACTGGAAGAATTTTACCACCAGAGCAGCGTTAGTTTCTGGTATTGTAGGTTTACTTGCATCTTTTGTTTTGATTGTGGTGGGACCAAAAGTTTGGGTTGATATATTTCACTTTGAAGAAGCAATAATACCTTTTGATTACCCTACTATTATTACCTTGCCAATTGTTTTGACAGTTGCGATCGTGGTCGCTTTACTGGATAAAAGTCCCCGTGCTACTATTGACCGAGAAGGCCATGCAGCAATGGTAAAACGCTCTGAAGGTTTATAGAGTATTGTTGAATGAAAACATAGGCCCGCCTTTAATGCGGGGGTAGCCATACCCATGTATCCATAGTAAATCAACCGCTTGCTGATTGTCTATGATTCCTTCTTGGATCATTTGATTTGCTTCTGCACATACTTTTGTAAAGGATCGTACTGGGATTTGTTCTAGTGCTGTGAGATTTGGACTAACACCCAGTATATCGGCCTGTGCTTTGATTAGTTCTAGTGCTCTTGGATTAACTCCAGTTTTTTTACCTTGTTGATAGAGATAAAATCCTGCATTAGTTTTCTTACCTAATAAAGAATGCTGCGCGAGAGAATTAATTGCGGCAAAGTATCTGGGATCTTGGGGTGGATTAGGATTATTTTTCCTGCCGAGATAACCCACATCTATACCCGAACTATCAAGCACCTCACATGGTCCCATAGCCATACCAAAATCTAGATACGCTTGATCTATTATTTCTGGGCTCATCCCTTCTAAAAGCATAAGATTGTTTTCAGCATTGTAGACGGTGTAGAGTCTATTGGCAGCAAATCCAAAACAATGGTTCACTACTATGGGAATTTTTTTTAGCAAAGAGGCTAGAGTTAGACAATAGTCTAGGGTATCTTGGTTGGTTTTTTTAATTTTTATAATTTCTAGAAGTTTCATGCGATCGGCTGGGTTGAAAAAATGTAATCCGACACATGAGGTGCTACTTGGCATTGTCTCGGTAATAGCTTCTAGGTCTAGGTAAGATGTATTTGAGGCAATGATAGCCTGAGGGTATGATGCCTGTAATTGTGCAAAGATTGTTTTCTTAATGCTTGGATCTTCTATAACCGCTTCTATGCACATGGTAGGATTAATTTCTTGGGGTAAGCTAGAATTGTAATGGAGGTGTGAGAGTGTCTGCTGCGCTTGTTGTTTTGTGATAAGATTTTTCTCTTCTTGTGTGGTGATTGTTTGGGTAATAGAAGTTTGAGCTTGTTTGAGGATTTCGTTGTTAATATCAAAAAGATGTGTTGTTACAGAGGCTCCTGCGCATGCTAACGCTATGCCTCTACCCATGGTTCCACCACCAATAACAATGATGCTTGTGATGTTTTTCTTTTGTGTTGCTTTTGCGACATTTCGTTCTGCAAAAAATACATGGCGTAGAGCTTTGCTCTGGAGACTTTTTCTTAGCTCTAAAAATACTTGCCGTTCTTTTGCCCTTGCTTCTAGATAGGGAAGTCGATATGCGTCTTGGATCAGTTCTAATGCTTTACATTGAGCAATGTGCCCCTTGTATTTTTTTGCTATGGTGGTCTTAGCGTTACTGATTAATTCATTTTGTTTTTCTACTGATATAGTTTGCGGTTGAATTTGACTGCAATCTTTGCGAGGAGATGACTGGTTTGCGATTAATAAACTATATTCAAGAGCGTCTTGCTCAAAAGTTTCATGCTCGGTTACTTTATCAAGTAATCCAAGTTCTAGTGCGGTGGTGGCATCTATTGGCTTTGCTTCTAGTATCATGGTAATTGATTGCTCCAATGGGATTAAGCGAGGTAAATGTTGTGTTCCACCAGCGCCTGGAATCACGCCGAGCGATGTTTCCGGTAATCCTAGCTTGGTTTGTTTTTCTGCGATGCGATAGCTCGCCGCCATGGCAATTTCCAATCCTCCCCCAAAGGTGGTCCCATGTAAGGATACGATAATCGGGATAGGGCAGGTTTGCATGGCGCTAATCACATCAGGAAGGGTTGGTGATGGAGGGTTTTCAAAATCAAATTCATTTAAATCTGCCCCAGAGAAAAAAGTTTTGCCTTTGCAACGAATGAGAATCGCTTTAGCTCCTTGCTCACGAGCTGCTTGGATATTACTGATTAGACCTTTTCTTATTGCTTGATTTATAGTATTTACTGGAGGGTGATCGCATGAAATAATGGCAAGTGAATTATGGTAAGTTATTGTAATCATGGCTTTATTGTAATCTTTGTTTAAATTCTATTGAAGCTTCAGGTAAGTAGCCTTGTTCATTGCGTAGCGTCTTGCTAATATATTCTGAAGATAGTTTTGCCGTAGCGCTATATAGACGATTAAAGAGTTGCCTTGCCCGATAGCCAATCCAATTTGATGAAAGAAATGAGCTAGGTAGACATGGATCGCGTAATTGTATCTTTCTAAAATCATTTAATAGAAAAATTCTAAGTTGTACATGGTGGGTATCTTTTAGTTCAGCAAATTTAGGAATAAAATCGGCAATAGGTAGATAATAGTTGATAAATTGCTGATAGCGTTTATTTAGTGTTTGTATTTGTAATTTTTGAGGTAACACAGAAAAGATTAAATTATGTTTGGTAATATCTTCAAGTGTTCCAGAGAGCACAATGGTTTTATCGTTAAGGTCATACTCATCTAGAATTTCTATAATTTGCTTAATATTGCTACTTTGCCTAATATAACACCTCGGTAATATTGCACAGTAGCCGAGCCATTGTAATCGTGAATTTAGTAAGTAGAGCTTTTTATTGTTTAGCAGAGGCGCAAAGATTACTATCCATGTATTTTCAAAGGTAGTTTGGTGGCTACCGTAGAGCCGTTTACTAATTTCGTGATATTGAGCATAGGCAACTGAACTAAAGCTTACGAATTTATTTTTCCCAAGTCTATTGCTAGTAATCCAGCCATCTTTTTGCAGTCGATAGATGGTTATTCTTGTAGTTTGTTCAGTGTAGCCAAATTTTTTAAACATACCTACGAGGCTATTGAGTGATATAACCCCACCATGAACTGCTAGAACATCTCCAAAAAATGAAACCAACATACTTTGACAAGTGGTTTTATGATTCGTTCGTTGAATTTTACAACTATGTTCTATTATATCAGCGAGTGATTTTTTCATGGAATGGTGAACTACACATCATCAAATGATACGGAAAGCAGTTTGTCGTTGGTAAAGGTTTGACAGGTAAGAACATATCCTCTTTTCTTCTCATCTTCACTAAGGACATGATCAAGTCCCCGAACGAATTCACCTGAAATAACTTTTGCTTTACAAGTTGAGCATACACCAGCTTTACAAGAATACGGCAATTCCAGTCCTTGCTCTAATCCTTGCTGCAGTACACTTTTCTGTGCAGAGGTGTTGCTGATACTTCTGGTACGACCGAGGTGCTGGATCTCTATGGTTGCACCGGCTGCAGCTTGCTTACTAAAATAAGGAGGGATGTACTGGTTGGTGTTGGTAAATAATTCTGATGAAATTGATTTTAATGGCATTGCTAATGACCTTAAAATTTTAATTAACGATTCAATCATTTGACTTGGCCCACATAAATACGCGTGATCAATATTTTTGATTGATGGGATATAATTATTTTTAATTAATTTTGTTAAAACCTCTCCGGTCAATCTCCCATTAGATATCTCAACTGCTTGGGGTTCGCGACTAAAAAAGTTAATAATTTGTAATCGTCCTAGGTAAGTATTTTTAAGAAATGCTATTTCTTCTTGTAACATTATTCGTTCACTAGTAGTATTGGAGTATAGCAATGTAGCACTAGCGTATTTTGAGTTTCGCAAGTATTCTGAAAGCATTGGGTAAATAGGAGTTATGCCACTTCCACCAGCAATAAATAGTGCATGTCCGTGCGGGGTTGGTTTATTGAGTTGAAAATTTCCTCGAGGAGTTAGAGATTGTAATGTGTCCCCTACAGAAACACTACTGCCTAACCATGACGAAGCTATACCTTGGGGTTGAACTCGCACCCCGACGGTGAGGATTTTACTTTCTGGCAGAGAGCATAGTGAGTAGGAACGAACTGGAGAGTTTTTGAGATTTGGAAAAATAAAGGTAAGAAACTGCCCAGCTCGAAAGTTGAACCCCGACTGTGCGTTTTCTCGTGGTTGTAGCGTGATTAAGACACTGTCAGGAGTGCTTTTATCTATGGCAGTAACGGTGAGAGGGAGGTAGGTAGAGTCTTTTTGTTTCATGCGAGTTGTTTAAAAAGTTCAAATGGTTCATGGCATGCTAAGCATCGATAGAGTGACTTACAAGCGGTAGAAGAGTAGGCATTAATACAGGATATTGTTTTTGATTGACATCTTGGACATTGCAAAAAACTAACCGTGTTTGTGTCTTTTGGAGGCGGCACTATGCCGAGCTGAGCAAGAGCTTTCCTACCCGAATCTGTTACCATGGAAGTATTCCAGGCCGGACTAATTGCTATTTCCACCTTCACGATGAACTGCCCATAACTTTTTGTTGCGCTGTACACATCCTGCATGATGGCTTCTACTGCAGGGCAGCCTGAATATGTCGGGGTGATAGTAATGGTGACAGTATTGCCATCTCTCGTAATGTTTCGTAGAATTCCTAAATCATGGATGGTGACCCCTGGTAGTTCTGGGTCACATACTGATCGTGTGGCGTTAATTAACGCATCAAATGAATCTATGTTTACCATTTACAGTTAGGCATTGTGTTAGTTATATATCTCATTTCCGAAATTAAGGATTCAAAATCTTCATGATGTTGCAATGTAAATGAAGCGCTTCGTAATCGTTGCGGTGCGTTACATCCACAGTGGGTAATAAATTGTTTCACTTCACGATAGTAGGTTGTGGATAATTTTTGCCTTGAGGGGAGCAGATTTTGCTGAATTAATGTGACTTCATATTCACGGTCTGAAAACAGTTGTGCTGAAAGCGGAAAGAGCGAGCTCCAAGCATGATTAAATCGTGTTTTTGCTTCTTTGGTGCTGTTAGTTAGTACATGTATCCAATAAACGCTACGCTTGAGATGGTATGTGATTTCTTTTAGCGATTTAGCTGCAATGGCAGCGAGCGGAGGGTAGTTGCTATTCTGTAATTCAGCGTAGTACCATGACTCAAAAAGGTCAATGAGATACTGTCGTACCATAGTGTATGCAAAATCACCATTTGGCATTTCATAAATTAAATGGTTTGAAAATTCCTTGCTATCTCTAACATAGGCAAAATAATCCTCACCTTGCTCTTTGGGATTGCAATCATGAGCATGTTGATAGAGCAATCTTGCTCGTCCTAGAAAATCTAGGCCAGTATTAGTTAAGGCTATATCTTCTTCTAGCGTTGGGCCATAAGAACACCAAGCGCCAAGCCGTTGCGCAAGTAGCAGTGAGTCGTCACCAAGCGCACAAACTGAACGAAGTAGTGGTTCGGTAGCAGAGTTCATTACAGATGTTTAACCTCTTGCGGGATATGGTAATATTCTGCTTTACGATAGTCTTTTTCTTGCATGGGCTCATAAAAACTTGAAACTTCTTCTTGGGTACTGGCCCGTATTGCGGATGCGGGAGTTACCCATAGACTTAATCCTTCACCTCGGCGTAAATAACAGTCTCTTGCAAGTGTCAGCGCATGGTCGATATCATGGGCATGGACGCTACCTACATGGATATGCGCCAAACCTCGTCGCTGTCTTATAAACACTTCAAATAATGAAATTATTGCAGTGTTTTTTTTTGACTGTTTTTTTTTGGTTTTAGTCTTAACAGGTAGTTTTTTTTTGATATTTTTTTTCATGCGATTTTATTAAATTGTGATTGGTTGTGGTGATGAGCCATTGCGTCGCGTACCCATGCCCCATCGGTATGAGCCTTGAGATGGTGAGAAATCCGTTGTTTGTTGCATGGACCGTTACCGCTGATGACCTGATAAAATTCTTCCCAATTAATTTCACCAAAATCATAATGTCCGGTTTTTTCGTTTAGGCGTAATTTGGCGTCTGGAATAGTCAATCCGAGGTATTCTGCCTGGGGTACTGTTTGATCAATGAACCTCTGTCTGAGCACATCATTAGATTCAACTTTTAATCCCCATCGTAATGACTGTTCGGCGTGGGTACTTTTTTGGTCTGTAGGACCGAACATCATCAATGATGGCCACCACCATCTATCTAGTGCTCGTTGAGCCATGGCTTTTTGCTCACTTGTACCCCGAGCCAGCGCCATCATTATTTCATATCCTTGCCTTTGATGGAAACTCTCTTCTTTACAAATACGAATCATTGCTCTCGCGTATGGCCCATATGAGGTTCTCTGGAGTGAGACTTGGTTAACTATTGCCGCGCCATCAACCAGCCATCCAATTGCTCCGATATCGGACCATTCTGGGGTAGGGTAATTAAAAATTGAAGAGTATTTTGCGGTTAAAGCATGGAGTGCTTGAACCTGAGCCTCACGAGAACTGCCAAGTGATTCAGATACACAATACAAATATTGTCCATGGCCAGCCTCATCTTGTACCTTAGCTAATAGGATAGTTTTTCTACGCAGCGAAGGAGCTCTGGTGATCCATGAAGCTTCTGGTTGCATCCCTATTACTTCAGAATGTGCATGTTGGCTTACTTGTCGCAGGACGCTTGAACGGTATGTATCGGGCATAACATCATCTGCTTCAATTTTTAATTTTTTATCTATTGTTTGTTCAAATGTATTCATAATTATATTTTACACTAATTTATTAAAAAAATTATTTTATGTAATTAAAAAATTGGTTTTCCTAACGCAAAGGACTTGCCACGAAAAAGGGCAATAAGTTCTTGTTCTATGCGGACTTCTATATCGTAAACACCGGTTGTTTTGTTCCGCCTTCGTTCAAATCCAGTCGCCACGAGTACAGAGTCCACGGGCACTGCTTTTAAATACTCAATTGAACAACCTTGTGCCACGGTAATATTATTATAAGTATTGCAGGAAAACGCAAAACATGAGTCAGCGAGTGCAAAAATATACCCCCCATGGCAAATTGCATATCCGTTTAGCATTTTTTCTGTAACTTGCATCTGCAGAGTGGCTGAACCTGGTCTGATAGTAACTATTGATATCCCAAGATGTTGAGAGGCTTTATCTTTCTCCCACATAGTTTTACTGCAACGAAGTGCTAGTTCTTCTGGAGTCACTGTTGTCATGATCCTTTGAATTGAGGAGGGCGTTTTTCTAAAAATGCCGACACGCCTTCACGGTAGTCATTACTAGATCCAAGTTTGCCCATGACGACCCTCTCTTTATCTAATTGATTAAGTAGCGAATCACCACATGCTTCGAGCATTAACCGCTTGGTTTCAGCGATTGCTAAGGGCGCTCGTTCGCAAAGTATCGAGGCGACCGCTCTCGCTTCTCCTAAGAGTTTGTCGTCATCCACAACATTCCAAATTAGACCCCATTGATGGGCCCGTTCTGCTGGGAGTTTTTCGCCTAATAGAGCTAACGCTCTAGCGCGTGGTAAGCCGATAGCATTGGGTAATGACCAAGTTCCTCCTGAATCAGGCACTAAACCAACTTTTGAAAAGGCTTGGACGAAGCTAGCGGATTTTGCGGCAATAACTATATCACATGCAAGCGCAATGCTTGCACCAGCTCCAGCAGCTACCCCATTTACTGCAGCGATAATTGGTTTTGGCATAGAAGTTAGGGTGCGGATAAGCGGATTATAATGTCGCTCAACAGTCAAAGATAAATCCACTCGCTCTTCTTGTCCTGGCTTTGTGGCGCGGTCTTGCAAATCCTGTCCGGCACAAAAACCTTTTCCTTCACCCGTGAGTATTATGCACTTTATATCATCAGTGTCTAGACACCATGTCAATAAGTCTCTGAGCTCAAGATGCATTTCCTCATTAAAACTATTTAACATAGCTGGTCGGTTGAGGGTTAGTTCAGCAATATGTGCGTTTACTGATTTTTTAATGGTTTGGACCATACTTAATTATATGCTATTCAAAGGGTAATTTGACTTTATTCCAGTGTTTTGAATAGTCTAACTTATTTTCTTCTAACGGGCTACATTTTTGCAGTATTGAATCGTTGGTATTGTAAAAGTTTGTAAAACCACCGCTGAGATACAATTGATTGTTTAGTAAATTACTGTCAATTTTAACCATGGGATATAAATTGGTTTCATTGGTGTAAAGTACAGCATTTCTAATGCTGAACATAAAGTTAATAAAATCTTCAGCTTGCTCAGATTTAAAGCTTGATTTTGCCACACTTAAAGTGGTGTAAAATTTCATTCCACCTTCAGGGGATGAGAAAAATTTATAATACTCGCTGATTCTCATAATACCTATACCCATACCACTATCTGCAATTGTTAATTCACTATTGGCGTTTATTAATTCATTTAGAGATCCTCGAGGATTATAGTCCCATAAAGAATTTTCTATTACTTTAGCTACAGTAAATACATAGGTTGAGTCAGTGCAAAAATCTCGATTACCATTTATATGGTTTAAAAGTCTCGTTGCATTTGATGTGTTCACCAAAAGTGTGATTTGAGGATTGTTTGACAAGCTGACGGCAACGTCTAACCATTTTTTAAATTGAGGACGGTTAAAGCGTAGGTCCTGGATGATGCCAATCAGACCTGCGCTATACGGAATAACTAGAGTTGCTTTTTGATCGTAATAGTGGTTAAATGCTTCTGGAATTAATTGAGATAAGTTAGGTATATTGATTGAGTTTACTTCTTTGATGTAATCTTTTTGAACGAGTTCAAGCGCAATCTCATCATGTGCAAAAATTAAATCAATTTTCTGGGATAGAGAGACAATACGGTTGCGATTGTCTAGTTCACGGAAAAATTCATCTCGAGTTTTTGGGGAAATAGTCGTGATCATGACACCTCGTTCATCTAGATATCGTTTTACAATACTATCAGGCAATTTCGTATTCCACAACAATACAAGTAATTCTTGACTAGTTGAATGTCTATACAATGGAATAACTAAAATAGCAAATGTAGCTACCAAGATAATGATTATAATGGAGTAGAATGAACCGCGAAACATCTTTTTCATATTAATACTTTATCATAAGTCATGGTTGTATCATATTGTAAAGCAGTCAAAATTCACGAAGAGAAATCTTCAGCCTACGCTCGCTTACATAGGAAGCACCATGATGAGGTCCATGGTAGATTTCCGATATCAGATGACGAATTTTTTGCAAGATTGACGATGGAGATACATCAAGCCGGACTCAATTGGGGGTTGATCTTATCTAAAGAAGCAGCTCTGCGTAAGGCCTATTGTGATTTTTGCATAGCCAAGGTAGCTACATTTACAAAGCCAACCATAGATGAGTTATTGCATAACTCAGACATTATTAGAAGTGAAGCCAAGATAAAAGCAACTATTTACAATGCTGCGAGTATACTTGAAATAACAAAAACCCACAGCTCTTGCAGAGCTTGGTTACTGTCTTACCGCGGTAGCACGCTCGCGCAATGGACGGCAATTCTCAAAAGCAAATTCACCTTTATTGGTCAGGAAGTAACCAAGGAACTGTTAACTGGCATTGGCATACTACCTGGCGCACATCATCATACCTGTCCGGTCGGAAAACGCATTAAAAAAATCCCTACCTAGCCAGTCGAAGATAAATTTTTTGAATCATATATGCAGAGCCCATACAAAATACAATGGTTGGGCTTGGGGGAAAGTTAAACACTAGCGAAAGTAGTATTCCGGTAGTGACCATGAGCACGCTCATTAGCGTTGAAATGAGCACTGATTGTTTAGGGGATACTGCGATTACCTGGGCATACAAAGCTGGTAACACCATTAAGGCACTAACCAGTAAAATTCCAATCGTCTTGATGGCAAAAACAATAATCACACCACAAATACAAGTAAGCGCTAATTCAATGTTCTTTACCGCAATACCTTCTGCAAGCGCAAGATCTGAGTGAAATGATATTAGGATTAAATTATTAAAGTGGAAATATAAGAACACTAAAGTAACTAGTACGATTACCATGAGTAAGCACAGATCAAGAATAGTTACGCTTAAGAGATCTCCAAACAACATTGCTTGAAAGTTGCTTGTTGCCACCTCTGCGGTAGAAAGTATTAAAACACCTAAGGCAAAAAACCACTGTGCTAGAGCGCTGAGCAGCGCATCGCGTGAGTTAGTATGCGCGCGAAGTAAGACGACAAAGAGTATTAAAAAAACTGACAGTACCGCTATTGAGGATATGGTGGGGTTGATCGCGACAACATATCCGAGCGCAACGCCAAGAAATGTACTGTGCGCCATTGAATCGCTCAGAAAAGATAAGTTTCTCCACAACAAAAAACAGCCAATCGTTCCAGTGACACATGAAAATAAAATTGCTGACACCAACGCTAGAAGCACGAAGTCTGTAGTTACTAATTCAAAAAATTGTTCCATCGTATCAAGCGTGGGTGTGATCATGGTGATGCCGATATCGCGCCATGGTGCCTGCAAATTCACTGCCAAAAATTTCAATAAATTCCTTATCCTGTGCAACAGTTTCTGGGGTGCCCGAGCAACAAATATGATGATAAAAACACAGCACCTGTTTACTCTCTGCCATAACCCAGTGTAGGTCATGTGATACCATGACAATAGCTATTGGATAGGTTTCATAATAGGTTTGAATAATTTTATATAGGGCCGCTTGACTTGGTAAGTCTAAGTATTGGGTGGGTTCATCTAAGAATAATAATCCTGGTTTTTTAAGCAATACCCGACATAATTGAACTCGTTTTAATTCACCACTGGAAATCTGTGAAATTTGAATATGTTGAAGGTGGTGAAGATCACAACTACTGAGCAACTCCTTGTGTAAGGTAGTGTCGGGGTGGCTATTACCAAGCACTAAATAATCAGCAACTCTCATTGGAATCGATGGGTTAATTTTTTGATCCTGTGGCATGTAAGCAAAACTACACAACGGGTTCTTTTCGATTGATCCGCTTGATACCCGTTCCAACCCCATCAGGGTTTTTATTAATGTTGTTTTACCTGCTCCGTTAGGACCAATGATAGTGATAAAATCTTTGGGGATTATAGATAGACTAACTGAGTCAATAATTTTAATTTGATTTTTAATGACATTGAGATTGGTTGCATGAAGTAGGGCGTTCATGGTAAGTTGTTTATTATACAAGGTGAAGTATATAATGTTAGATATGAAATGGAAAGTATTGGCAGTGCTTTTTTTTAGCCTCTACTATTCCGTAGGAATTGCTCAGCAGGCTCCTACGAACATTATTACCACACTCCCGTTTTTAACTTCATTGGTGCGTGCGCTTACCTCAGCAATTCCAAATGTTACGGTCATTTCACTGGTGCAGGTAGAGCAAGATGAACATCTCTCATCCCTCACCCCACGGCAATCGTTATCGGTGTTACATTCCTCACTCATAGTTTTCTTAGATAAAAATTCTCAAAGTGCGCTACACCAAAAAATCCATAGTGTGGCACCTGCTGTGACAAGGGTTGTTCTATGTGAAATTGTAACTTGTAACTGGATTGCTGACATCAATAAAAATCCAGACATTCATCTTTGGCAGGACCTTGAGCAAGCGGTGCCATTAGTCTCGGGACTTGAAGCAACACTACTTACAATTTTTCCAGATCATTCGCAAAAAATCAAGCAAAATGCTTCGCAGTACATCTCAACATTGCGTACTGCGACAAAAAAAATCCAAAATCTCTTGGTCTCCTATAAACATCGAGCTTGGGTAACTCCAACCGGAGGTTGGAAATATTTTGCCAGATCCGCGGGGCTCACAGATCCCATTTCGCTTTTAACCCATAGCTATCACCATGAAGCCCCTTCAGCAGAAGCGTTGCTACGCTTCCAGCGCCGTGTGACTGCTGAAAGAGCCTATTGTCTAATTAGTGATAGCGCAGTGCCTCCACCATGGCTTGAACGGACAATAAAAAAATTACCGATTCAGTACATTGTCGCACAACCGATTGGTATCCGAGCAAGGAAATATGGTGAAGCGAATAGTTACCCCGAAGATTTAATAACGCTTGCCGAGGAATTGGCGCGTTGTTTTTCAAACTCGTGATATGTTGTATCGTTTTAATTTATCTTGCTTGAGGTAATCACACCGTAGCAACATCAGCCCATCAATACAATTAGTAAAATCAGGATCTATTCCAAAACTAACAAATGCAACTCCTCCATCTTCTACTAATTCACTATACTGCTTAAAAAGTGTAGGGATTCTAGAACCCATATTTTTAAGCGCAAGTCTAAATTCTTGTTGCCGTATGACTGGATCGTTTTGTGTAAAAATTGAACTAAATTCTTTTAAATCTGTTTTGTTGACCAGGTATGGATAGCGATGCTGAGCTGAAACATTTTGCGATCCATGCAATGTGTAAAACGTTTGGTAATAGGCAACAATCAATGAAGTAGCTACGCTGCTTAAAGAATCAGGTAGTGACACCGGTCCGAAAAAAAATTTTATCTCTTGATGGTTAGAAATGAAGGCTCCTATTCCAGCCCAAAGATGTTCCAAAGCTTTGCTGTTCCAGTATTTTGGTTGTACAAAGCTTCTGCCAAACTCTATTGACTCTGGCAGAATCGCCAAGAAGTCAGGACTAAATGAATATAAGGTACTTGAGTAAAAACCTCCACTCCCTTGCTGTGCCATTATTTCTTTCCCAATCCCAAGTCGGTACGCTCCCATTATTTCAAGCTCTGCATCATTCCATAGCACTAAGTGTTTATAATGATTGTCAAATTTGTCGGTATCATAGGCTTTTCCACTGCCGGTGCCACTGGTGCGAAAAGAAATCTCTCGCAATCTCCCAATTTCTTTTAGTAGCGGTGAATTGGCGTCTGCACCGCACAAGTACACCTGTAATCCTGATTCAATACTTAGTATTGGGGTGAGTTTATTTAGGAATTGTTTAAGGTGACTTCTTTTTTCTGGCAATGCGATCCCAGCTTCAGTTCTAAATATCAACTCTTTATCTTCGCCAAGATGAATTAAATGTTTTCTCAGTCTGGAAGTTACCGTAGCCTCTGAGAACTGGTTATTAAAAATTTGTTTGAATGGAATGAGTTCACCAATAGTTAAATTGATGGTTGAGTTTTTCATCCACCACATTTCCCTAGGCAATAAAAGTTTGCTCAAATGTTGACTTATCATGGCAACAAATTTAAAAAATAATGTATGTCGTGCAGATATAAAGACTGGCAAGATCGGACATTGTAATTTTCGTACAATGGAAATAAAAGTACTATGCCAATATTTTTCATAAATACTATTTCTGGAAACTTCAAGAGCGGGAAAATGAATAAGCAATCCATCCTTTCCATGTTTAAATATTTCTTGCATGGAAGACTCACTAATAATTCCTCGTTCATAGTCAATGGGAATTAGAATCGGGCGTAAATTATCCACCCCCGAGAGTAACTCACTGGCGATGATCTTGATATCATCTCGTATTTTGCTAATTGCTACAACTAAGGCCAACGCGTCAAGTGCTCCAACTGGATGGTTGGCTAATACTAAGCATCTACCTTGACTAGGGATATTTTCCAATTCTAGATGTTTACACTGTACATTTACTATAAATTCTCTAAGCAGTGCGTCACAAAATGATGTTGCTTTAAGATCCGCATATTTTTTTTGTAGCACTTGGAGGTCTTGCTCTCGTATCAGCCATTGTAAAAATAATACCAGCAATCCGCGCAGTTTACTTTTATCACTTTGCTTAAATTTTCTTGTTATTAATTCATCTATAGATATCATCGTTCTGTTTAACAGTATTGTACCGTAACAAACAATAGCTATTCAAACGGTAGGTAGCGATTGGAATCTATCAAGAGAACTCCAGTGTGAATGGGGAGATTTGGGTAGAGATAGGTTACATAGCTACGATAGATTTCAAGTTGCGTTCTATATTCTGAGCGATATACACCAGTTTTGAAATCAATAACATACACCGCTACATCAGTGACAATTAATCTATCTATGATTATTTTGCCTCCGAGTGATTCGGCATAGAGGGGAAGTTCTTTAAAGGCCTCTTTATACTTTGAGAATATCCAATCAAAAGAAGGGTTATTGATAATGGCAAGAGCTTGGCTGGCAAGTTGGGCAATCTCCTGTTCACTATTCCCCACGGCTTGACAATAGATTTTTAATTGCGTAGTGGAAAGATCAAGTTTAGCCTGGGGATTGCTTAATAGATACAGCATTCGGTGCATAATCGTGCCTCGATCTAGAGCTAAAATTTCTAAACGGCTTGAAAAAACTGCGGGCTTGGTTTGTGCATGGATTGGCTTTTGTCGCAAGGTTGGCCGCTTCGCCACGAGTTTGCCGATTGTTGGGGACACCATGTCGCTTAATGCTCCCTGAACAAATGTATCGCCATAGCCAACCCCCCAAGATAATTCTTCCTGAGGATGAGGTAATGATTGCTTAAAAAATTCAAACCACTGTATACTTTGCTCAGTTCGCTTGGATGGATAATGGGCGCTGAGAATCAGTAGCTCAGAGGCTCTGGTTAGCGCAACATACATGAGATTGGCAAGTTCTATCATCGCCGCTTCCTCCCAGTTTTTTTTAATCTTGTCAGTAACTGGTTTATTGCTATCAAAGAGTGAAACTGAACTAATAGTTAACCCATTTCGCTCAAGATGCGTTTTGTATTTTCCCTGTTCAGTTGGACAGGCAACATCCATAAAAAAAACAACTTTTGCTTCAAGCCCTTTTGCAGCATGAATAGTTAATATTCGCACTGCGTCTCGCTCGGTGGGTGGGGTTGCTAATTGTAACGCACCAAGCTCTAGGAGCTGCTCAGTGTAGCTTAAGAAATCACGCATGGATGGGTAGCGCCCTTGCCGAAAAGACAAGGCGCTATCTAAAAATGCCGCTACTGCAATTGGAGTGATTGGCGCAAAATCATAAACACGCTCCTCAAATCGTAATTTTGCCAACACCATGGTTAATAGATCATGGGGAGTATATTCTACCCAATGGGAAACACAGTATTCTAATGTACTTAGCAATAGGGTAAGGTCGTTCGCTTGTTGCTTCACGACCAGGTGTAGCGTATCCCAAAGTAGTATTGATGAAGCAGTTTCACTTTGCGCTATTCTTAATTCTTGTAAAGATAGTATCGCTTGAATGTTAGACTGACTTAACCCAGCCAATTCGCTACAAATAAAATCTAGCAAACTTCCATTTGCCTGCGTGGAAGTAGATCGGGTAACCCAACGCATCAGAGAAATAAGCGCAAGTACTGTTTCATCTTCGTAGCCGTTTTTTTCATCATCGCTTATGAATGGTACTCCGACTTCTGCTAATGCCTTTTCTAATAGTTGGCTACGCAGTCGGTTTTTTCTAAGAATCATAACATCGCTATAACGATAGGCCACTCCTGCAATGCTCATGTGGCCCGCTACCAAGTCCTTGATTTTTTTAGCTACAAACATTGACTCTTGCTCTGCATTTGCTTTGGATTGTTTTGCGCTGTCGCCAAACATGTGACCTATTTCCACTCTTCCTTTTTTATTTGGATTGCTGGCAATGTGATTACTAAAAGTAAATGATGGTGAGCTCAGTGTGGCACAAGAACTAAAAACTGCATTAACAAAAGCAAGAATCGGAGTCGGGCAACGGTGTGAAGTGGTTAGCTCAGCGCTCTCAGCCCCAAAAGATTCTCTTAAGCGCAAATAGGCGAGTGGTTGCATATCAGCAAGTGCGCCTCTGAAGCTATAAATCATTTGTTTGTTGTCGCCCACGATAAAAAAACCTCGACTTCCTCGGTCATCTGCTTGTTGCATCGTTGCAGAGAGCAATGAGTGCAAACATTGCCATGCTAAAGGATTGGTGTCTTGAAATTCATCAACTAAGACATGGGTAATTCTGTTGTAGAGGGTATAGTAAAGGTAGCTAAATTCATCTTGGTGTTGTAATAGACCATAGGCTTCAAGTTCAATATCTGAATATTCAAAAACAAACTGACGGCTCGCTTCGCGATGTACCGCAGTGTTAAATAGCTCGCCGGCTTTATGCCAGTGATACGAGAGTGAGCCAATACCGTGAGCATGCTGGGCAAGCGCCAGCGTATTTCTTAATTCTAAGTACTGTCTGAGAAGTTTTTTAGTAGTAAACAATCCCCCTACATGAATTAATAATGTAAGGAGATGTCTACTTCCTTCTGAACGCAACGGTTGTTGCATAAGTTGGTTAAATACTTGATCATGGAGCGTAATGGGGTTATCTAACACGGTACCCGGTAATGCTAACCCGAGTCCTCGCGGTACGGTTTGTACGAGTTCAAGAAAAAAAGAATGAAAAGTTTTTATCTTTAAGCCTTGATTACCTAAATAAATTTTGTTATAGAGCGATTGTAAACTTAGAATGGTTTTCTCTGAAGGCGTCAAGCCAATGCGCGTGAGGAGCGCTTCAATTTCTTGTTGGTTTCCTAAGGCGGCTTGACGCACGAGCTCATGTATCTTTCGTGTGACATCTTGCGCTGATTTTCTTGAAAAGGTAACCACTAAAATCTGTGCGGGGTTTGGCGTGGTAACCAGCAATCGTAAATATCTGGAGAGCAGGGCGTGGGTCTTACCACTTCCCGCTGATGCAGTAACTACAAAACTTTGATGTGGTTGGTTTAGATCTAAAGTCATTGAGTATATAATACCTTGCAGAATGTCTAAAAATTATACCGCGCAGGATATTGAAGTATTAGAAGGTCTAACCCCCGTTCAAAAAAGACCGGGCATGTACACAGATACCGCAAACCCGAATCACCTCGTGCAAGAAGTGATAGATAACGCTATTGATGAAGCGCAAAACGGACATGCCAATGAAATTAGCATAACCATTAAATCAGATGGTAGTATAGAAGTTGAAGATAATGGCCGTGGCATTCCTGTTGATCTCCACAAAAAATCCAATAAAAGCGCGCTAGAGGTTATCTTTACCAGCCTGCATTCTGGAGCAAAGTTTTCTAACGCTCAATACGCCTACGCAGGTGGATTGCATGGAGTGGGGATTTCCGTGGTAAATGCCTTGAGTGAATGGCTAGAAGTTGTCGTGCATCGCGAAGGCAACCAATACAAGTTACTCTTTAAACATGGTGTGCCGACCTCACCGATAAAACAAAGCAAAGCTAAAGATAAAAAACAACATGGCACCTACATTAGATTTAAACCTGAAGCCAAGTATTTTGATTCCGTCTCGCTAGACTACCAAGCATTACTCCAACTATTGAAAGCTAAAGCAGTGCTCTGCAATACCGTAAAAATTACCTACACCAATAAAATCAATCAAGAAAAAATTGTTTATTTTTATCCAGATGGATTTACCAGTTATCTAAAAACAATTCCGATGACGCGCAGTTGTGTTCATGGTAAGCCAATCTGCGATACCACTAAAGACGCCACACATTCCAGTGTAGCAACCTGGGCGCTGTTGTTTAGTCCAGAAGATGAGATCCTACAAGAAAGCTATGTGAATTTAATCCCTACTCCAGAGCATGGTACTCATGTCGCAGCATTTCGCACTGGCATCGTGCAAGCACTTAAAGAATTTTCTGAAGTTAGAAATTGTGTGCCGAAACATATCAAACTAAGTGGCGAGGATATTCTGCAGCATGCTTCATTTATCTTGTCATTAAAAATTACTAATCCACAGTTTGCTGGTCAAACTAAACGAAAATTAAGCTCCAAAGAATCAGTTTCGTTCCTCACCTCTATGGTAAGTGGCCAGCTTAGTGTCTGGTTGAACACCCACATCGCTTTTGGCGAAGCTATTATAGCCCTCGCTGTGGAAGTTGCTGAGGAGCGAGCTCGCGCTGCTTCTCGCCAGGCAAAGAAAAAATCTAGTGCTGGGGTTAAACTTCCTGGCAAGCTAGTTGACTGCACCGATCCAGTTGGCTCTGGCACCGAACTGTTTCTGGTCGAGGGCGACAGCGCCGGTGGAAGCGCAAAGCAAGCACGCGATAGAAAAACCCAAGCGATTCTTCCCTTGCGTGGTAAGATTTTAAATACTTGGGAGGTCTCAGCTTCTGTAGCCTGTGCTTCAAGTGAAGTTGCTAATATTGCCACAGCAATCGGCGTAGAGCCGAATGCCAAGACCTGCTCGGGCTTGCGCTACGATAAGATTTGTATTTTAGCGGATGCTGATTCTGATGGCGCGCATATTGCCACTTTGCTCTGCGCACTTTTTGTTAAGCATTTTCCTATCCTTGTAGAGTCTGGAAAAATCTTCGTCGCGCAACCCCCATTATTTAGAATAGATCTTGGCAACCAAGTACATTATGCGATTACCGAAAAAGATAAAGATTCCTATATTCAGCAGCTAACTCCCAGTGCGCAAAAGCGAGTATCGGTGCAGAGATTTAAAGGATTAGGTGAGATGAACCCTGAACAATTGCGCGAAACTACCCTGGACCCACAAACGAGATGTTTGATTCAACTCAGGATGGGTGAAGCTAATAAAACTACTAAAATGATGAGTCTGCTCTTAGCGAAACAAAAAAGCGCAGAGCGAAGAAAATGGCTTGAAGAAAAAGGCAACAGTGTCGCGATAAACTAACCAAACCAGTGCTGTTATGAAAACCAAAAATAAAATTAAAATAAATAAAAAAATTTCCTCACCCATTACTAAAGCCGCGATTGATTCAGTGCTGGTGCATGATTTTAGTGAACGATCCTATTTAGACTATGCAATGTATGTGATTTTAAATCGCGCCTTGCCACATATTGCCGATGGCTTAAAGCCGGTGCAACGAAGAATTATTTATGCCATGAGTGAGCTAGGACTTAATGCTACTGCTAAGTACAAAAAATCAGCAAGAACGGTAGGTGATGTGCTTGGAAAATTTCACCCACATGGCGACTCTGCTTGCTATGAAGCCATGGTATTAATGGCGCAACCTTTTGCGTTTCGTTATCCTTATATTGACGGGCAGGGTAACTGGGGATCAATCGATGACCCCTCGTCATTTGCAGCTATGCGCTATACCGAAGCGAAGCTATCTCCCTTTGCTAATCTTTTGTTAGATGAACTTGCCATGGGCACCGTGACTTGGCAAAAAAACTTTGATGGCACCTTAGATGAGCCAACATTATTGCCTGCGAAGCTCCCCATGGCGCTTATTAATGGAGCGAGCGGAATAGCCGTTGGGATGGCAACCGATATTCCACCTCACAACATGCTTGAAGTGGGTAAAGCCACCATTGCCTTGCTCAAGAATTCTAAACTTAGCCTTGATGATCTTATGGAGTTTATTCCTGCACCAGACTTTGCTAGTGGTTGTGAGATAGTTAGTTCAAGAGAAGAAATCAAACAATGTTATCAAACTGGTAATGGCACCATTCGCGTGCGGGCCAGGTATCGCGTAGAAAAAGGCAACTGCATCATCTCAGCATTACCGTATCAAGTCGCCACCGCAAGTATGGTAAGTCAACTCGCCTCGTTAATTGAACAAAAAAAACTACCTATGATAGAAGAGGTTCGCGATGAATCCGACCGAGAAGAAAATGTCCGCATTGTCATAGTGCCAAAATCAAAACAGATGCCTCATAATGAAATCATGGAACATCTTTTCGCTACTACTGACTTAGAAAAAAGCGTACGGATTAATTTTAATGTAATTAACCTACAAGGCGCTCCGCAAGTGTTTGGATTAAAACCATTCCTCTCCACCTGGCTCTCCTACCGACAAAAAACTGTCACCAATAGATTACGCTACCGGTTAGATAAATTAAATGATCGCCTGCATATCTTAGATGGACTTCTTGCGATTTACGCATCAATTGATGAGGTAATTAAAATTATCAGGAACGCAGAGGAGCCCAAACAAGCATTAATAAAAAAATTTAAGCTGAGCGAACAACAGGCAGATGCCATCTTGGAAATAAGACTACGACAACTCGCAAAACTAGAAGAAATAAAAATCAAAGACGAGCACCGCACCCTAAGTGCAGAGCGTAAAGAGATCAAAGAAGTTCTATCAGATGAAAAGAAACTTAAACAGCTCATTATCAAGGAGCTTAATCAATCACTCGAACAATGTGGCGATGAACGACAATGCCCAATTGTCTCCAGAGAAAAACCCACAGCACTTTCAGCCCAATCACTTATAGAAGAGCGTGAGATTACTATTGTGGCGAGTAAAGGTGGCTGGATTCGTAGTGCGCAAGGGCATTCATTTGATACCACAAATGTCACTTACAAACCTGGCGATACTTTTCTAGCAGCCATCAATGCCAAAACTAATTTTCAGACTATGTTCCTAGATACCAAAGGGAGAGCCTACACCACCATGAGCCATGATTTAGCTTCTATCCGAGGACTAGGTGAACCCCTTTCAGCACGAGTTAATCTTCAAACTGGTGCCACCCTATCAGGATTGATTAATACCAGCGAAGACACTCCAATCGCATTAGCCTCATCCAATGGTTTCGGGTTCAAAACCACCTACCGAGAATTAATCACCAAAAATAAAAATGGCAAACAAGTCATCAAGGTCACCAATGCCCAAGCGATAAACCCCATCACCTTACATAATGAATTTTTAGCGCTCTTCACCTCTACTTCCAGAATCCTCGTTGTCAAAACTAACAAACTCCCTCAAACCATCAATGCCAAAGGTGAGAGACTTATTCAACTTTCCACTTCCAAAAAGCAACCAGAACTTCTCATCGCTATGGTCGGTTTTGATCATAAACAATCCATTACCATTACGCTTAAAAACAATAGCACCATCACCATGTCAGCCAAACAACTCCTAGAATACTCAGGAAAAATCGGCAATGCTGGCAAGCCACACCATAAAAATCTCTCCGATTTAATTTATGTTATAATCAATTCAAATTAATTACAGAGGAATTTTATGAGAATAATGCTTTTTTTAGTCGCCAACATTTTGATAATGATCACCTTATCAATTACTGCATCTATATTAGCCCCATTTTTCGGCATACAACTTGGCAGTAATAGCCTAACTACCCTATTTTTCTTCGGAACAATTTTTGGCTTCGGCGGAGCATTCATCTCACTAGCCCTCTCCAAATACTTTGCTAAACTTTCTATGGGCGTTAAGATCATAGACCGACCACAGAACAGCTCAGAACAATTTATTAAAGACACCGTAGCCAGAATGGCACAACAAGCAGGTATCGGTATGCCAGAAGTTGGTGTCTTTGATCATCAACTACCCAACGCTTTTGCAACTGGCATGAACAAAAATAACGCACTAGTCGCAGTGAGTACAGGACTACTCAACCATCTCAACAAAGAAGAAGTAGAAGCAGTGATTGGACATGAGATCAGCCATATCAGCAACGGAGACATGGTCACCATGACACTCCTACAAGGATTACTCAACACCTTTGTTTTTGTCCTAGCTCGAGTAATCGGTGGCATCATAGACAATGCACTCAACAAAGGCAGAAATCAATCATCAGGTCGTGGCATAGGATACTTCTTTACCGTCATGATCCTTGAAATACTACTCGGCATCCTTGCTTCTATTATCCTCATGTGGTTTTCAAGACGCAGAGAATACCGAGCAGACGAAGGTGGCGCAAGACTAGCAGGAACACAAAACATGATCAACGCACTGCTCGCCATTCAACGATCCACCCAACCACAAGCAGAAGGACTCCCTAAATCAGTCGCAGCACTCGGCATCAATGGCAGTGCAGTAGCAATGTTATTTCGCACCCACCCAACCATTGAGAGCAGGGTGGAGTATTTGAAGTCGTTGGGGAATATTTAGCAACGGAAGCCATGGGTATTAATAACAACCCAGTCCCAAAAGAATATAAATTGCACGATTTAGTCACCGACATACCAAAAATAGAACCAAGCACTTTAACTAATGAAGAAATAATGCGGCTTGCAGAGCAAAAGGCAGAGCGTCTAGGGTATAAACCTGGAGAAGACTTAACTGAGCTAGTTAAAAATATTAATGGAAGAATTGAATATTGTAATTATGATTTTGATTACGAAAATAAAATCTCTGGAGCTATAAGTATAGCAACAGACAAATCCTTTGTCGTTTATATTCCAAAAGGAACTTCTTTTAAACGAGATAGATTTACGATTGCACATGAGCTCGGACATTACTACCTTCATGCAAATGAGGGGGCGATTCCCAGTGTTTTCAAGAGAGAAATTGCTAGTGATAAAATGGAATATCAAGCTAATTATTTTGCAGGGGCATTTCTAATGCCAAGCGAATCTTTTAGAGATGAAAATAGTAGATTGCATGGTGATGACAATAAGAATATTAAATTATCAATTCATTTCAATGTTTCCGATGCCGCTATTGCTGTCAGACTAAAAACATTAAATTTGAATTAATGTGCTTGAAAGTGCAAGTAGCTTAAAATTGTTTCTAAGTGTTGATTTAGTTGGTTCTACAGAATTTAAAACTAAGCATCTCTCTGAAAATCTTACAAGTGATAAAGACTGGAGAAGTTCTATCGTTGAGTGTTTTGAAAGATTTAACCGCGCCCTCCGTGAACATCAAAAAAGCTATATCGAATTAAATTATAACTATTGGAAATTTTTAGGAGATGAGCTAATTTACTATGTGGATATTAAACAACCACAAACTTTGGTAAATGGCTTAAAAATATTTATAGACACCATTAAAGAAATGAGAAAATTTAATCCCATCAAAGAACTTCCAATTAAAGGGACAGCATGGATTGCAGGCTTCCCAGTAATCAATATGAGTTTTAGAAATGATTATGACAATAACAATGTAGGATCATTTGACTTTATTGGACCAAGTATAGATGCTGGATTTAGAATCTCAAAATATTCCACTGCAGATTATTTATGTATTACAGCCGAACTAGCCTATTTTCTATTTCAATACATGTCTAAACCTAACAGTGATTACCATAATAAAAATCTACCTTTATATTTTTATAAACTGGAAAATATAAAAGGATTACTGGAAGGTGAATTATATCCAATATATTATATTGAGATTTCTGAGTTGCAAAATAAATTCAATAGCATGAAAGGAAGTAAAGAAGCAAACCCTAAAGAATCATTAGCTTACTTAGATGAGTTATTTAAAAGCGTCAATAATGAATTGTTCTTTTGCAAGCCCTATCTGCTTGGTGATATGGACAATGTGATATTTGGGGATTTTCCAGAATCCCATAAACGATACATACAGACAATGGCGAAAGAATTAATATCTTAAAGTAACTTTTGGCAATAATATAAATTAAAAAAAATGTATAATGTGAAAATACTATGACTGAAAATGTTAGTTTAAATGTAAATAAATCTTCACTTGGCAAGAAATATATTGAATATCTTGGTAATAAAGTTGCGCTTGATAAGAAAACCAACATTAAAGCTGGAGATAAGTATTTTAAGCTAAAGAAAGAAAAATATAATTTGTCACTTGAAAGTAAAAAAATATGGAATCCTGCAGTTCAAGAATTATGTTATCACAATAAAGATGATTGGACGAAAGAAGATATTATTAAGAGAACAAATAAAATTAAAGACACCATATTAAAATTTATTGGTACTGAAATTAAAATATAATAATTATTCGGTTCTAAATCATTATAAAAAAACAGACTATTATCTGATGTTTAATATTTGAAGTTATAAAATATGACAACAAATATTTTATCTTTTATTATAAACATAAATCCTTAAGTTAAATTATATCTAATTAGTGAAAATGCACAGTTAATGTAGTAAGTTTAAATATGTTACAATGAATATTATAAAACCTATTGAGATATTTACGATTATTGTAGATTTATTTAATTATCTATGGCAAATAATAATAAGGGCAATTCAGAGCCGATTGAGAAAACACTTTTTAAAGCAGCGGATAAGTTACGCAAAAATATGGATGCGGCTGAATACAAACATGTCGTACTAGGACTAATATTCTTAAAATACATATCTGATTCATTTGAAGAACTACATACGATAATCAAAGAAGGCGAGGGTGATCATAGTAGTGCTAATCCTGAAGATAAAGATGAATATCTTGCTGAAAAAGTTTTCTTTGTACCAGAAAAAGCTCGTTGGTCTTATCTTTATGCCCGTGCTAAAACACCTACTATTGGTAAGGATATTGATGATGCAATGGAAAGCATCGAAAAGGAAAATTCTTCGCTTAAAACGATTTTACCAAAGGTCTATGCTCGCCCCAATCTAGATAAAGATGGGCTTGGCGGATTGATAGATTTAATTGGTAATATTAAATTAGGTACTGAAGCAGCTAAATCAAAGGACTTGCTCGGTAGAGTGTATGAATATTTTCTAGGTGAATTTGCTAATTCGGAAGGAAAAAAAGGTGGGCAATTTTATACACCAAAATCAATTGTCAGATTAATGGTTGAAATGATTGAGCCTTTTGATGGCAGGGTATATGATCCTGCCTGTGGTAGTGGCGGCATGTTTATCATGTGTGAAAAATTTATAAAAAACCATGAAGGTAATATTGATAATATTTCCATTAATGGCCAAGAAAGCAACCAGACCACATACCGCTTGTGTCGTATGAATCTTGCGATTCGAGGAATTGAGGGTAGTCAGGTTAAATGGAATACGCAAGGTTCATTTCTAGATGATATGCATCCCGATCTCAAAGCTGATTTTGTCTTAGCTAACCCACCTTTTAATGATAGTGATTGGTCAGGGCATCTATTACAAAAAGACCTACGGTGGAAATATGGCACACCACCAGTAAACAATGCAAACTTTGCATGGCTCCAGCATATGATCTATCATCTCTCAACAAAGGGCGTGATGGCATGTGTGTTAGCAAATGGTTCGCTTTCTTCACAATCAAGCAATGAAGATGTGATTAGACAAGGTATGATTAAAGATGATTTGGTAGATTGCATTGTTGCACTACCTAAACAGCTTTTCTATAATACTGGAATTCCTGCTTGCATATGGTTCATCTCAAGAAAAAGAACTGGTAATGGTGATCGTAAAAGAAGTGGAGAAATCCTCTTTATTGACGCCTCTGATCTTGGTTTTATGGCAGATAGAACTCATCGAGATTTTACAGATGACGACATTACTAAAATATCCAAAACATATCATTCTTGGAGGAAGAAAGGTAAAGCCTATAAAGATATACTTGGATTCTGCAAATCTGCTACTCTTCAGGAAATCTCTAAGCAAAACTTTGTGCTAACACCTGGACGATATGTTGGAATTAAAGATGAGATTGATGACGGCATCCCATTTGAAAAGAAGATAGCTGAGCTCACCTCAACACTTGCAACCCAGATAAACGAAGAAAATAAACTAAACCAAGAGATAAAGAAGCAATTAAAAAATATTGGCCTAAATTTAAAAATCTAATACATGAAAACATTTCTATGAATTATAGATGGCAATTGAATATGGATAAGCTACAAAAAGCATTTAATAGGCTACTTGAAGCAACAAAAATAGATAACCCAAATGAACTTGAGATTGATGGCACCATTCAACGATTTGAATTCACTTATGAGCTAGTTTGGAAAACATTAAAGATTTACCTAGAAGAACTAGGACATCAAGATACATCATCCCCTAAAGCAGTCTTAAAAACTGCATTTAAAGCTCAAATTATTACGGATGACCAAACATGGCTAGCCATGTTTAATGATAGAAACACACTAACTCATAGATATTCTGATACTGATAGTAGAAGCATCCACAGACAAATAACGACTAAGTACATAACTGCTATTCAAGATCTTATTAACTACCTCAACAATCATTCAGAATGAAATTTGGTCTGACCACTGAAGAAATATCACTAATCCATAATGTGTTTGCCAAGCATACACAGATAACGAGAGCTTTCATTTATGGCTCTAGGGCAACCAATACATTCACTAGAACTTCAGATATTGACCTAGCAATAGAACTTGCCCCTAATCACAAAAACATTACATCCACTATTAAAGATCAATTAAATGATCTGCATATCATCTACTCAATTGACCTAATTAATCATAATTTAATCACTGATGAATCCCTCTACAAAGAGTATCAAAGGACTAAAAAAATATTCTATATTAAGGGATGGAAAACGACGACATTGGGAGCGGTGGCGAATAAAGTGCATAGCGGCGGGACGCCATCAACTTCAAATAAAAAATATTATATTGAAGGGGATATTCCGTGGTTAAGAACACAAGAGGTTAATTTTAATTATATTTATAGTACAGATATAAAAATCACAAATGAAGCCTTGGCTAATTCTTCCGCAAAATGGGTTCCAAAAAATTCAGTAATTATTGCTATGTATGGCGAATCAGCAGGAAGAGTTGCACTTACGAAAATTAATCTCACAACAAATCAAGCGTGTTGTAATTTTATTTTAGATATTGATCGATCAAATTATCACTTTATTTACTTTAATTTGTTAAGTAGATATTCTGAAATTAAAAATATGGCAACTGGCGCCGCTCAGCAAAATCTAAACCAATTACTTTTGACGAACCTTTCACTCAGTTTACCGCCACTTGGCGAACAAAATGCAATTGCAGCTGTGTTATCATCACTTGATGATAAGATTGAACTATTACGAGAGCAGAGCAAGACATTAGAGGCCATCGCCCAAACAATTTTCAAAGAATGGTTTGTTAAATTTAATTATCCTGGAGCAACTGGGAGGATGGTTGATTCAGAACTTGGGAAAATACCTAAGGGATGGAAGATTGGTAAAATTAAATATGATATAAAAACAATTTTAGGGGGGACGCCTAGTCGAGCTAACAATCTATTCTGGGATACCGGTTCAATTCCTTGGATTAACTCTGGAGCAATAAATAACTTTCCAATCATGCGAGCTTCGGAATATATCACTGAAGATGGGTTAAAAAACTCTGCTGCAAAATTGATGCCTGCAAAAACAGTAGTTCTTCCTTTCGTTATTACCCGTGGAAGCGAAATAAAAGTTAGTTTTTTGGGTATTGAATCATCAGGAAATCAGTCTGTTTTAGGCCTATTAGAAACAGAAAAATTCTCATGTGGTTATATATATTTTTGGATTCAACAAATGAAGAATAAGCTCTACTCTTGTGCTACTGGAGGGGCGCAACAGCACATTAACAAACAAGAAGTAGAAAATTTAGAGTTGCTAATTCCAACGCACAAAGTTCTAGAATCCTTTAATGTTCTTTCATATCCTGTATTTGAAAAAATAATTGAGAACTCGTTTCAGATTCAAACACTTTCGACATTTCGAGATTCGCTTTTACCAAAACTAATGAGTGGTGAAGTGAGAATTAAAGGATTTGGCAACTAATTATGTTCATACGTTTCAAAAAAATTATTCAAACAGGTGTTTTTCATAAAACAGATGATATAGCAAAATATGAATTTAAAAATACAGTTGTTTTCTATGGTGAAAATACCCAAGGTAAGACAACTTTTAAAGATATTTTTAACTCCCTAGCGCTTGATGATCCAAGTCAAATTACAGTGCGTAAATCTATTCCTGCTATGGATAGGACTTTACAAGAAGTTGTCTTGTGCTACAAAAAAAATACTTGTGAGGAGATGGAGTATAAGTTTGCCAATGATAAATGGAGTAGCAGTGATCTTAAGGGGAGAGTATTAGTATTTGACAATGATTTTATTCATCGGAATTTAATCACTGGGTTTGAGATAACACGTGCGAATAAAGAATCCTATACAGATTTTATACTTGGAGAAGGTGGTGTGAGTATTTCTGAAAATATACGAGTTCTGAATGAGCAATTAACCGTATTAAAAAGTAAGATAATTATTCCAGGCTCACTTAATAAAAATTCAACAGCTGACGAAATAAATCAATTTATAAATATGCAAGTTAATGAGAGCCTTGAGGAGCTTAAAGAATCTATCAAATTAAAAGAAAATGAATTAAGTCACCTAAATAATCAAGCTAAGATTTCAGCATTACCTGAAACTAGTGTCCCAGTCTTTGACTTAGAAGAGAAAATTAAGGATGTTGTTGAAAAAATGAATTTAGAATTTATAAAGAATTATAAGGATGTTACAAAAGAAACTCTTAATTTTATTACTGACCATTTTGATAAGTGTATTACTAATAAAGAGCCTCATCAATGGGTTAAGACAGGCTTGCTTCTTAAAAAAAATGATCACTGTCCATTTTGTGGTCAGAATATTTCAGAATTAGCTAGTAAATTAATTGATATGTATCATTCATACTTTAATAATAATTACGAGAGTTATACTAAGGACATTTCATCAAAACTTTCAAGCGTTGAAGCGATGATTGATAAATTGAATGTTAGTGCAACTAGGAGTTTTATTGAGGCGGAACTCCACTTTAATAAATATAAAGAATATAACCCAACATTAGAGTTCGTATCAGATATTGTTCAGCTAAAAATATCGGAAGATGAATTAAATTCAAATCTTGAGGAATGGAAAATATATGTGAAGAATGCGATTATACAAAAAAATAAAGAACCTCATGTTGCTTCAAGCGATATCACATTAAGCGAAAAGCTTTCTTTATCTTTATCTGCATTCTTAGATATGTTTAAAGCTCAATGTCTGATTTTAGATAATCTCATTTCTAAAGCAAATAAATTCAAGGAAGATATTACTAAACTAACTCCTGACGAGGTTAAAACTAAAGTGGCGACTGTAGGAAAGGATATAGAAATATTAAAGAGAAAAAAAGATCGTATCGATCATAACAGAGACTGCGAAATACGAATTGCACAGCAAGAGGAAATAAAAACATTAGAAAATCGAATAGCAACTGAAAAGATAAACTTAGAGACTGAGCAGTCGGAATACATTTGTAAATATTATGATGAGCTAAATAAACAATACTCTAGCTTAGGTAGTGGTGAATTTGAATTGAAAAGTAGTACCCATAATCGTGGTAATAAGAAAGTATATGAATTTAATATTTCATACAAAGATATTGATATTCCAAATGGCCAAATTCACAAGTTATTGAGTGAATCAGACAAACGCAGCCTAGCATTTTCTATATTTCTTACTAAACTTCAATCGCTTGCCGAAAAAGATAAGTATATAGTTGTCTTAGATGATCCTGTTGTTAGTTTTGATGATCACCGTATTAGAATCACTGTAGACATCATTAAGTCGCTTGTTGATGATTTTAAGCAAATTATAGTATTTACACATTATCCTTATTTTATTAAGAGATTATTGAATTATAAAGTTAATGCGGCTTACTTTGAGTTAAGTAAAAATAATATTACTTGTACTTATAACAATCTTAAAGTTGATAAATTTACTAAGTCTGACCAAGAGCTGGCTTTTGATAAAATATATCGCTTTATTAAACAAGAACATGATGAAGATATAAGCCAAGATCTCCGTGTTTATCTAGAAAACTATTTAAAAATTATTTTTCAAAATAATATTCTTGAAAATAATATATCTGTTTCATCACTTCATTCATTAATTATTGGTTTATATAATCATCAATTAATATCAAAAGATATACATGATAAATTAAATTCCTACCGAGAATCTCTAAATCACGAGCACCATGCTTTTTCTGGTAAAAATATCCAAGATACACGAATATATGCTAATAATCTTTTAAATACCTTGAGAAGAATAAATGGCCAAAATATTTGAATCAGATATTGAAGAGTTTGTAATTAAACTTTTACAGAAACAAGGCTGGCAGTATGTATCGCCTGAGGATCTTGAAAAAGAGAGATCAGATTTTACTGAAGTAATTTTGATTGATCGTTTAAAGCAAGCTATTGAAATAATTAATCCCGCTATTGCAGAAGAGGGTAGTGATCAAGCTATTAGCATGGTGAAGAATTTATCAAGTCAAAATATGCTTGAAAATAATGAACTGTTTCATCGCTTACTTACTAGAGGTGTTGAGATTGAGGTGATGGGAGAGGAGGGGATTAGGGGTGATAAGGTTTGGCTTGTTGATTTTGAGTCTCCTGAGAGAAATGAGTTTGTGGTGTGTAATCAATTTAGTGTGACTGAGAATGGCGTTACTAGGCGTCCTGATGTGGTTTTATTTGTGAATGGTCTGCCCTTGGTTGTTATTGAGCTTAAAAATCCAATAGATGAATCTGCTACTGTTTTGAAGGCATTTACGCAATTGCAAAATTATAAAAGCGCTATACCATCTCTATTTGCTTATAACGCTGTGTTGGTAGCTTCTGATGGTTTAGATGCTCGAGCTGGTACTGTTTCTTCTGAATTTTCTCGTTTTATGTCTTGGAAGTCTAGCGATGGTGTGGGGGTGGATTATGACACTATTCCGCAGATTGAAACCTTGATTAAAGGTATGTTGGTTAAGAAAGTATTGCTTGATTTAATTCGTCATTTTATTGTTTTTGATATGAGTGAGAAGGTTACTTCTGTGAAGAAGATTGCAGCGTATCATCAATATTATGCAGTTAATAAAGCTGTTGAATCTACTGTTAGAGCATGTGCGTTGAATGAACCTTTAATGGTGAGAGAAGATCCGGTTAGTTATGGTTTGTCAAGTGTGCTTAGTCAGCCTGTAGGTGATCATAAGGCAGGAGTAGTGTGGCATACACAAGGGAGTGGGAAGTCTCTCTCAATGCTGTTTTATGCTGGGAAAATTATATTACAGTTACGTAATCCTACAATTGTTGTTATGACCGATAGAAATGATTTAGATGATCAGCTCTTTGATACTTTTGCATCCTGTAAGCATTTGCTTTGCCAAGATCCGATTCAAGCATTGAGTCGGGATAATTTAAAAGTTTTATTGCGAGTTGCGGGTGGTGGGGTTGTGTTTACTACCATTCAAAAGTTTTTTCCAGAAGATGGTTCTGAAAGTTTTGATATGTTATCAGATAGAGCTAATATTGTTGTTATTGCAGACGAAGCTCATCGCAGTCAATATGGTTTTGGTGTAAAAACAACTGAGAAGAATGGTGAGATTACTACTGGATATGGATTTGCTAAGTATTTACGCGATGCCTTACCTAATGCGTCTTTTATAGGCTTTACTGGTACTCCAATAGAAAAAGAAGATATTTCTACTCCAGCAGTATTTGGTAATTATATTGATGTGTATGATATTGCTCGAGCAGTAGAAGATGGTGCAACTGTTCGTATTTATTACGAATCACGACTAGTACAGGTGCATCAAAAGCCAGAGATGTCGGATTTGCTTGATGCAGAAGTTGATGCTATAACTGAAGGCGAAGAAAGTATGGGAGCTGAAAAAGCCAAATCAAAATGGACGCAATTAGAAGCGATTGTTGGGAATAAAGATAGACTAAAGTTGGTGGCTTCGGATTTGATTAAACATTTTGAGAGTAGGGAAGGTGCTATAGTTGGAAAGGGCATGATAGTTTGTATGAGTCGAAGAATAGCTGTTGAGTTGTATGAGGAAATTATTGCCATTCGTCCTGAATGGCATGACGCTGATCTGAGCAAGGGTACAATTAAAGTTGTAATGACTACTTCATCGTCTGATCCTGAATCTTGGCAAAAACATAGCACTAACAAAAAATCCAGAAAATCAATTGGTGACCGTTTCAAGGATGAGAGCAATGGGTTAAAGTTAGTTATCGTTCGCGATATGTGGCTTACAGGCTTTGATGTGCCTTGTTTGCATACGATGTATGTTGATAAGCCAATGCGGGGACATAATCTCATGCAGGCAATTGCACGAGTAAATCGTGTGTTTAAGGATAAGGATGGCGGTCTGATAGTAGATTATATCGGCATTGCCTCTAATTTAAAATCTGCGGTTGCGACTTATACGACTAGTGGTGGAAAAGGTACCCCTACCTTTGATCAAAGTAAAGCAGTTGAAACGATGCTTGAAAAATATGAAATAGTTGTGCAAATGTTTAAGGAATTTGATTATAAAAAATATTTCTCTAGTGATACCAGATCAAAACTTACCGTTATACTTGAAGTGCAAGAATTTATCCTTGGCTTTGGAGATGAGTATAAAAATAGATTTGTTAAAAATGTTGTCCTACTTTCTCGGGCTTTTGCTTTGTCCGTTCCAAATTTAAAAGCTATGGAAATTAAAGATGAAGTTGGTTTCTTTCAAGCAGTTAAAGCGAGGCTTACCAAATTTGAGCCAGAAGGATCGGGTAAATCAGATGCTGAAATAGAAACAGCGATTAGGCAGATTGTAGATAAAGCTTTAGTTTCTGATGGAATCATTGATGTTTTTGATGCTGCTGGAATTAAAAAACCTGACATATCGGTCTTGTCTGATGAATTTCTTGCAGAAATTAAATTAATGAATAGAAAGAATATTGCACTAGAGTTGCTGAGAAAAATATTAGGTGATGATATAAAAGTAAGGTCAAGAAAGAACTTTATTCAGAGTCGTAAGCTATCAGAAATGCTGAATAGGGCTATTAAAAGATATCAAAGCAATCTTCTGACCGCTGCACAGGTAATAGATGAACTAGTGAGCTTAGCTAAAGAAATTCGTAATTCTGATAAACGAGGTGAGAATTTAAAATTAAAAGAAGATGAATTAGCTTTTTATGATGCGCTTGCTGATAATGACAGTGCAAAAGAAGTATTAGGCGATAAACAATTAGCTGTGATTGCAGTTGAAGTTTTTAATAGTGTCAAATCTAATGCAAAAATTGACTGGACATTGAAGGAAAATATCAGAGCCAAGTTACGCCGTGATGTAAGGAGAATATTAAACCAATATGGCTATCCGCCAGATAAGCAATCAGAGGCTACCGATAGAGTTTTGAAGCAAGCTGAGTTACTTGCAAATGAATTAAATCAATAATTTATACAAACGGTGACCTTCCCCCATCGTCTGTGCCATTTCATCGATGAGATATTTGGTCATTATTTAATTTTAAATGCACCATTGATCTATTCAAAGAATGCTTGAATATTTGTCTTATTTGGTTTCTGCGTTTAGTAATTTTAGTTTTTCTTGAGCAACTGCATAGCCTTGTTCTGCTGAGAGTTTAAATAATTTCAATGCTTCTTCATTGTCTTGTGAGACTCCGGTACCTTCATAGTAAAAAAGGCCTAGCTTGTATTGTGATCTGTATTCATTTTGTTTGACGGCGAGTTTATACCATTTAATTGCTTTACGGTATTTAGGTCTAGTGGCTTTTCCTTCGGAATAATAGTCACCTAGATAATATTGACCAAGTGCATTTCCTTTATCTGCAGCTAATTCATACCACTTTAATGCTTCATTGTAATCTTGAGAAATGCCATTGCCGTCATAGTAAAGTTTTCCAATGATAGACTGAGCATTTGTCTTACCTTTATCTGCAGCTAACTTATACCACTTAAACGCTTGGCTATAATCTTGCGCAATTCCTTTTCCATCGTAGTAGAGGCTTCCAAGTTTAATTTGAGCATCAACGTTCCCTTGCTCAGCAGCTAACTTATACCACTTAAATGCTTCACTGAAATCTTGCGCAATTCCTTTTCCATCGTAGTAGAGGCTTCCAAGTTTAATTTGAGC
>JASGCS010000005.1:50127-50299 GCA_030054035.1 Candidatus Methylacidiphilales bacterium | reverse complement strand
ATCAGCGTTCCCTTGATCAGCAGCTAACTTATACCACTTAAACGCTTGACCATAGTCTTGATCAAATCCTTTTCCATCGTAGTAGAGATCACCAAGCTTGAGTTGAGCATTAGTATCCCCTTGATCAGCAGCTAACTTATACCACTTAAACGCTTGACCATAGTCTTGATCA
>JASGCS010000005.1:49264-50027 GCA_030054035.1 Candidatus Methylacidiphilales bacterium | reverse complement strand
AATCCTTTTCCATCGTAGTAGAGATCACCAAGCTTGAGTTGAGCATTAGCATCCCCTTGATCAGCCGCCAACTTAAACCACCTAATCGCTCGCCTGTAATCTTTAGTAAATATTCCTATTGTATAGTTCTGGATTCCAAGAATTAGTTGAGCTTTTGCATTCCCTTGCTCAGCCGCCAACTTAAACCACTTAAACGCTTGAACATAATCTTGAGTGACTCCCTCGCCTTTAATGTAGAGGCCACCAAGATTTAATTGAGCATCAGCATCCCCTTGTTCAGCCGCCAACTTAAACCACTTAATCGCTTCACTATAATCTTGAGTGACTCCCTCACCTTTAAAGTAGTGGTAGCCAAGATTATATTGAGCGTATACATCTCCTTGATCAGCCGCCAACTTATACCACTTAAACGCTTCACTATAATCTTGAGTGACTCCCTCGCCTTTAAAGTAGCGGTAGCCAAGTTTATATTGAGCTTTTGCATTCCCTTGCTCAGCCGCCAACTTAAACCACTTAAACGCTTGAACATAATCTTGAGTAACTCCCTCGCTTTTAATGTAGAGGCCACCAAGATTTAATTGAGCATCAGCATCTCCTTGCTCAGCCGCCAACTTATACCACTTAAATGCTTCACTGTAATCTTGAGTGACTCCCTCACCTTTAAAGTAGTGGTAGCCAAGATTTAATTGAGCATCAGCATTTCCTTGTTCAGCCGCCAACTTATACCACTTAAATGCTTCACTGTAATCTTGAGTGACTCCCT
>JASGCS010000005.1:0-49164 GCA_030054035.1 Candidatus Methylacidiphilales bacterium | reverse complement strand
CACCTTTAAAGTAGAGGTGGCCAAGACTTAATTGAGCTTTAGCATCCCCTTGTTCAGCCGCCAACTTAAACCATTTAAACGCTTCACTATAATCTTGCGTTACTCCTTTTCCATGGTAGTAGAGAGAACCAATAGAAATATGAACTGATGCAATTACTTTAACCTCAATATATTTATACCAATCACTTAAAATAGCATTGTAATTAATTTGACCTTTTGTTTTTATTGTATTTAGTTCTCTAAAATATTTTTGATGTTCTGGTAAGCCTTGTGTTGTGGCAATATTAAGCCACTTAAACGCTCGACCATAATCTTGATCAACTCCCTTGCCATTCATGTAGAGATATGCGAGTTGAAGTTGAGCGATCACTAGTCCTTGCTCAGCCGCCAACTTAAACCACTTAATCGCTTGACCATAATCTTGAGTAACTCCCATACCTTCATAGTAGAGATTTCCAAGAAGAGATTGAGCGCCTGCAAGATCTTGATCTGCTGCAAGTTTAACCCATGTAAATGCCTGTTGTTTATTGTTTTGAGTTACTCCTTCATCTGAAAGATAGTACAGACTAAGTAGTAATTGAGCTTCTGCAAGTCCGCGTTCAGCATCAAGCATGATTATTTTTAAAACTTTATTGCTGATTTGAAGTGAATTGCTATTTAATTCAAAATTAAATTTAAATTTGTTTAGTTCAGTAATAATGTCTTTATTACTCTCATGATAAATATTCTTAATCCCTGTACTGGAAGCTTCACTTTGTATATCTTTAAAGTCTGCAAATCCTTGAGACTGTAGTAGTAATAAACAAATTAAATAAAAAACAATATGTTTAATCATACCAATTGAAATTTTACTTTGCATAAACTAACCCTCTTGTGTTTTGGTTGATCTATTTATAAATTCTACCATAGTTCTAACACTGGTGATTTCAAGAGAAGAAAATAGAAGAAGGGTATAGCTGGTGGTCTTATATTGATTCTTCTTCAGTGGTTTTTTTTACTGAGGGAAGTGATCCGATAACGATATATGCAAAAAGACCCAAATCAAAATAGGGAATATACATTGTGATTACCCACCAAGGATTTATATCTGCATCACTGCATCTTCGTACGGTAGTTGCAAAATCAACAAGTAGTAATGGTAAGAGGAAGGTTAAAGCTATGAGTAAAGCTATTTTATTAACGAGAGGTAAAGTTCCGTCGTGAAACAAACCGTATTAATAGTGTATCTGCTTTTTGCTTTTTAGTGTAGGTACTTCTTTGACGAATTTAGGTACGAGGTAGCCTGGTAGGCTGTGGAGGTAGTAGGGGGTGATATGGTAGTTGAAATGTCTTCTGAAATAATATCTGCAGTGAATGGCACAGGCGCCTGTGGTGGTAATGAGCGCTCTACTTTGATATTTTTGTATTAGTCCATTGGTGATGATGTGTGCTTGTTCTTGGAGAGGATCGGTAGTAAAGCCATTGATGGCTCTTACTTGGTTTCTGCCTTTAGTGATTTTAGTTTTTCTTGAGCACTTTCATTCCCTTGATCAGCCGCCAACTTAAGCCACTTAATCGCTTGACTATAATTTTTAGCAACTCCATCGCCATTCATGTAGAGGTTTCCAAGCATAAATTGAGCGTTTGCTTCCCCTTGCTCAGCCGCCAACTTTAACCATTTAAACGCTTCACTGTAATTTTGAGCAACTCCTTCTCCTTCATAGTAAAAGAAGCCAAGACTACTTTGAGCGATTGCAACTCCTTGATCAGCCGCCATCTTAAGCCACTTTAATGCCTGACTATAATCTTGAGCAACTCCCTCGCCTTTAATGTAGAGGCCACCAAGACTTAATTGAGCGTTTACATCCCCTTGCTCAGCCGCCAACTTAAACCACTTAATCGCTTGACCATAATCTTGAGTAACTCCTTCTCCTGCATAGTAGAAATAACCAAGATTGTTTTGAGCACCGGCATTCCCTTGTTCAGCCGCCAACTTATACCACTTAATCGCTTGACTATAATTTTTAGCAACTCCCTCGCCATTCATGTAGAGGTGGCCAAGACTAATTTGAGCGATTGCAACTCCTTGCTCAGCCGCCAACTTATACCACTTAAACGCTTGACTATAATCTTGAGTGACTCCCTCGCCATTCTTGTAGTGAATACCAAGATTAAATTGAGCAATAGCATTCCCTTGCTCAGCCGCCAACCTAAACCACTTAAACGATTGACTATAATTTTTAGCAACTCCTTTTCCTTCATGGTAGAGATCACCAAGATTATATTGAGCGCCGGCATCCCCTTGTTCAGCCGCCAACTTATACCACTTAAACGCTTGACCATAATCTTGAGCAACCCCTTTTCCTTCATAGTAGAGATCACCAAGATTAAATTGAGCTTTAGCACTTCCTTGATCAGCCGCCAACATAAGCCACTTAAACGCTTGACCATAATCTTGAGCAACTCCCAAACCTTTCATATAGTTGTAGCCAAGATTATTTTGAGCGCGTACATACCCTTGTTCAGCTGCTAACTTAAACCACTTAATCGCTTGTCCATAATCTTGAGCAACTCCCTCTCCTTGAAAGTAGAGGTTTCCAAGATTGTTTTGAGCACCAGCATCCCCTTGATCAGCCGCCAACTTAAACCACTTAAACGCTTGACTATAATCTTGAGCAACCCCCTCACCTATAATGTAGAGGTAGCCAAGATTAAATTGAGCTTTAGCATTCCCTTGCTCAGCCGCGAGTTTAAGCTTTAAGAATGTCTGTTCGTTGTTTTGAGTTACTCCTTCACCTGCCAGGTGGTTGAGACTAGGTAGGAATTTATCTTCTGCAAATCCTTGAGACTGTAGTAGTAATAAACAAATTGAATAAAAAACAATATGTTTAATCATACCAATTGAAATTTTACTTTGCATAAACTAACCCTCTTGTGTTTTGGTTGATCTATTTATAAATTCTACCATAGTTCTAACACTGGTGATTTCAAGAGAAGAAAATAGAAGAAGGGTATAGCTGGTGGTCTTATATTGATTCTTCTTCAGTGGTTTTTTTCACTGAGGGAAGTGATCCGATAACGGTATATACAATAATTCCTAAAATGGGAATCAAGTAAGCAAGAATCCACCAAGGATTTATATCTGCATCACTGCATCTTCGTACGATAGTTGCAAATTCAACAAGTAGTAATGGTAAGAGGAAGGTTAAAGCTATGAGTAAATCTATTTTATTAACGAGAGGTAAAGTTCCGTCGTGAAACAAACCGTATTAATAGTGTATCTGCTTTTTAGGTTAGGTACTTCTTTGACGAATTTAGGTACGAGGTAGCCTGGTAGGCTGTGGAGGTTGTAGGGGGTGATATGGTGTTTGAAGAGTTTATTGCTTAGCTGGATTAATGTCTCTGGGTTGTCATTGATGCCTTTAAGTAGCACTGACGCCTGAGGTGGTAATGAGCGCTCTGCTTTGATATTTTTGTATTAGTCCATTGGTGATGATGTGTGCTTGTTCTTGGAGAGGATCGGTAGTAAAGCCTTTGATGACTCTTACTTGAAACAATGCCTTATTTGATTTCTACGTTTAGTGATTTTAGTTTTTCTTGAGCATTTTCATTCCCTTGTTCAGCCGCCAACTTATACCACTTAATCGCTTGACTATAATTTTGAGCAACTCCTTTTCCTAGATAGTAGAGATCACCAAGATTTTTTTGAGCTATGTCATCCCCTTGTTCAGCCGCTAACTTATACCACTTAAACGCTTGACCATAATCTTGAGCAACTCCCAAACCTTTCATGTAGAGGTAGCCAAGATCATTTTGAGCATATGCAAATCCTTGAACAGCAGCTAACTTAAACCACTTGAACGTTTGACTATAATCTTGAGCAACTCCCTTGCCATTCCTGTAGAGATCACCAAGATTATATTGAGCGATTGCAACTCCTTGTTCAGCCGCCAACTTATACCACTTGAACGATTGACTATAATCTTGAGCAACTCCCTTACCAAAATAGTAGAGGTTTCCAAGCATAAATTGAGCTTTAGCATTCCCTTGCTCAGCCGCGAGTTTAAACTTTAAGAATGTCTGTTCGTTGTTTTGAGTTACTCCTTCACCTGTCAGTTGGTTGAGACTAGGTAGGAATTTATCTTCTGCAAAACCTTGAGACTGTAGAAGTAATAAACAAATTGAATAAAAAACAATATGTTTAATCATATCAATTGAAATTCTACTTTGCATAAACTTACCCTCTTGTGTTTTGTTTGATCTATTTATAAATTCTACCATAGTTCTAACACTGGTGATTTCAAGAGAAGAAAATAGAAGAAGGGTATTGCTGTTTTATTAGTTATATGCCTGAAATAACATAACTATTTATTCAATTAATAGTGTATCTGCTTTTTGCTTTTTAGGTTAGGTACTTCTTTGACGAATTTAGGTACGAGGTAGCCTGGTAGGCTGTCTCGTAGTGTTTGCATGATCTGTTTTGCTTTGGGTAGGGGAACTTGAAAGTGGCTGGTGCCTTTGACAGGGTCTAGGCTGTGGAGGTAGTAGGGGGTGATATGGTGTTTGAAGAGTTTATTGCTTAGCTGGATTAATGTCTCTGGGTTGTCATTGATGCCTTTAAGTAGCACTGATTGGTTGAGGATGTGGTGGGTAGTTTGGTGGAGTTGTTGGATTGCAGTGGTGGCTGGTGTGGTTAGTTCATCTGGGTGATTGATATGGAGAACGATGACGAGTTGTTGTTTGATTCGTTTGAGGATATTGATGAGTTGTTGGGTAATTCGTTTGGGGAGTACCGTTGGTACTCTGGTGTGAATGCGAATGGTGGTGATATGCTTGATTTTGTGGATGAGGTTAAATAGTTGTTGAAGTTTGTGATCGTCAAGCATGAGTGGATCGCCACCGCTGAGGATAATTTCTTGGATAGTTTTATCGTCGGCTAGTGATTTGGTAATGGCTTGGAGGTTGGTGGGGGTGAGGGGGTTTTGTTCTTGGTAGTTGAAATGTCTTCTGAAGCAATATCTGCAGTGAATGGCACAGGCACCTGTGGTGGTAATGAGCGCTCTACTTTGATATTTTTGAATTAGTCCATTGGTGATGGTGTGTGCTTGTTCTTGGAGAGGATCGGTGGTAAAGCCTTTGGTGATTTTGGTTTCTTGTTTACTAGGGAGTACTTGCTTGATCAGTGCAGGGTTATTTGTGTTTAAGAAACTGATCGGTGCTAGGGTAGGGAATTGTTGATGCGCTTGGTTGCTGGTGGCTCGTTTGGTGATGGTGGTCAGTTGTTGGGGTGAGCGGACGGTTTCTTTTTTGAAAGTGGTTTTCCAGTTGTGCATGTATTTTGGTAATTTGGTACAATAGTGCACTATTGTATGACACAAATAAGTACAAATGAGTTTAAGGCAGGAGTTAAGATTATTCTTGATGGTGATCCATACAGTATTATTGAAAATGAGTTTGTTAAACCTGGTAAAGGTCAGGCTTTTAATCGGGTACGAATTAGAAATTTGAAAAATGGTAAGGTAGTGGATAGGACTTTTAAGTCAAATGACACTGTTGAGCTGGCTGATATTCTAGATACTGAAGTGCAGTATCTCTATGCAGATGCTGAGTTTTGTTATTTTATGAATCCTGAATCATTTGAACAAATTTCTGCCAATAAACAAGTAGTGGGTGAATCATTGCAGTGGTTAAAAGAGCAAGAAATATGTTTTATTACCCTTTGGAATGGTGTGCCTCTGCAAGTTACTCCTCCGCAGACTGTTAAGTTATTGATCACGCAAACCGACCCTGGCATTAAGGGTGATACTGCAACTGGTGGAACAAAGCCCGCAACATTAGAAACAGGTGCGGTAGTTAAAGTTCCCCTTTTTATGCAGGAAGGTGAGCTGGTGCTTGTTGATACTAGAAAGCAAGAGTATCTTTCCCGCGCCAAGTCTTAATCAATTGTCAGATTCCAATCAGTCGCCAAGTTCCAAGTCGTTGCTCGGTTATGCACAGGTACTCAAAATAGTTAGAGAATTCTTTTTGGCACGCACTGTGCTTGAGGTGGTTACGCCAAGCATCGGTAAGTATCCTTGTGGAGATACCAATACTCATTCATTGCAATTAATCAATGGACAGTTTCTTCGCACCTCGCCTGAGCATGAAATGAAAAAACTCATTGTTTCATGTGGTCAGGATATCTATCAACTTGGTGTAGTGTTCAGAGATGAACCGGTGCTTAGTGATTTGCATATGCAAGATTTTATAATGTGTGAGTGGTATCGGCTGGGTTACACAACCGATAGGTTGATTAAAGAGGTGGTAGATTTATTAAAGCAAGTTACATTTTTATGGCCACCAGAAGAACTATCGTTTTATCAATTGTTACAGCGTTCTTTTGGGGTATGGCTTGAGGACGCCTCGCCAGAAACATTAATGAACCTCGCTCGTGAATTAGGTTTGGTAGATGCAAAGGGGGCAAGGCCCGAGCAGGTGCTAGATTTTTTATACGCCAGTGCAACTCGTCAATTACCCCAAGAATCAATAACGGTTGTGCGTTATTTTCCAGAGTCGTTAGCTAATCAGTCCTGTGTGTTACCCCATGCACCACATTTGTGCGATCGCTTTGAGTTGTTTATTGGTAGGGTGGAAATTGCCAATGGTGCACGAGAGCTACGAGATGCGGCGCTCTACACTGAGCGACTTAAAAAATACAATCCTAGTGTGGCAATTGATGCTGAGTTGGTTGCGCTGATGCCGAGACTTCCTGATATGTCGGGTGTTGCGCTCGGTATTTCTCGTTTACAATACTTATATAATATTAAAAATACAACCTTATAGTTTGGTATGACCGTAAAAAATATTGCAGTGCTGTTTGGTGGCGTTTCTCCAGAACATGAAGTATCAATTGTTACTGGTTTACAAGTGATGGAGCATCTTGATAGAGATTTGTATTTTCCTCTCGCATGGATGGTGACTGGACAGGGCGAGTTATATTATCTACAAGGTTGCCATGATAGAAAGTCATTTGCATCAGCTTTGAAGAAAAGATTGTATTTGGGTTATGACGCAGAGACGATGAGCCCGTATTTTGTTCTGGAAGGTTGTGAGATTAAGCACCCGCTTTACTGTGCTATTAATGCAATGCATGGAGGAGGGGGAGAGGGTGGTGCTATGGCAGGATTGGCGGCGAGTTTCTCAATTCCACAGTCCTCTGAAACGGTAGAGTCGGCAAGTATTTGTATGAACAAGACCCTGACTAAAATTATCGTGCAAGAAGCGGGTGTCAGAATAGTTCCCTATAGATCTCTGCAACGCGTTCAATTCCAATATATAGATGAGTTTTGCCAATCAGTTGTTGGTGTATTAGGGTTTCCATTGATTATAAAACCTGCGCATTTGGGTTCAAGCATAGCTATTAGCGTTGCGCATTCATTAGCTGAACTTGAGTTAGCGATCCAAGGGTCATTGCAAGTAGATAGGGAAGTTGTGGTTGAGCAATATATGTCTGATTGTGCTGAGTACAATTGCTCTGTGCGTAGGGTGAATGGCAAGATTGAGGTAAGCCCAATTGAGCAACCCATTAAACAAAATCAAATGCTTAGCTTTGAAGATAAGTATCTGCGTGGAGCAAAAAAATTAGGTGGCATGAGTGATTTGCCGAGAAAAGTTCCGGCCCCAATTACTCCAGACCTTGCTGCTCAGATCGTTGCTGAGGCAAAAAAAGTCTATCTCGCATGTCGGTGTCAGGGTGTGGTGAGAATTGATTGGATTGTGCATGCCGAGTTACTTTATTGTAACGAGATAAACCCAATTCCTGGCTCTTTAGCAAGTTATCTTTGGGAGACAACTGGTGAGCTCTTTAGAGCTCAATTACATCAACTAATTTTGCAAACCAGGGAGCGATGGTTTTCTTCCCCGCTGCTCTGCGTTGAGACGAGCGACCTAGTAAAAAAATTTACTAGGTGACACATGTGTTACTAATGACGCGTTAATAATAGAGATCGGTTAACTCTGGAAATTGTAATAGCAGGGTTTGTTTCGGATCCTGTGATGTAATTAGATATTGAATCGCATCGCTCATTGAAGTGTGAAGAGAGAACGATTTGTTCGCATCGCGCAATACCTCAGCCATCTCTTTAGCAAAGATACTAGTTAGCAGTAGCGTGTGGGTAGCGCGCTCCCCAATCGCACGCGCGAGTTGCTGGTTGCGATCTCGTTCGCTCGGTAACAATTCTGGAATGCCAGCGCAGAGCACTAATAGATTTTTCTTTTCCTTACTAGCCAGTTCATGGGCGGTGGTAAGCGCGCTGATTGCAGTGGTGTAGCTGATATTATACGAGTCATCAATCGTAGTGAAGCCATGCAACCAAGTGAGTTTTTGTCTCCGATCTGGTACGGTGAGAGACTGTTTACATAATTGAAGTACATTCGGTTTTATTTCAAGCTGATGCGCTACCGAACAGGCAAGATCTAAACATTGTTGTTGAGTTTTACTTAAATGAGTTGCTTGCTCAGTAGATTGTGCAAGGTGGTACAGAACGGTTTTAATATTTTGCTCTCGGATATACTGATCTACTTCCCTGGTGGTGATGTGGTTTTGTGGCTTATGACATGGGGTGTGTATTTCTAGGAGAGCCGTGGCGAGATTTCTTTTTGAGCCAAAGCGCTCTCCATGCTGATCTCCAATCGAGGTTAGTATGGTGTAGTCTGGGCAAAGCATGGCCACACTTCGTGCGATTCGTCCTAGTGCATAGCTATCTACTTCCACTATGAGAAATTGGCACTGAACTTGATAGTTCTGTAATATCCATTGAGCAATGCCGATCGCAGAGTTAATATTTCCTCCCACCATTTGAGTTTTGTAAAAAGGTTTGAGCAGTTGGTAAAGAAAATTTTTCACGGTAGTTTTTCCATAGCTCCCAGCAATCACAATTACTTTTGTGCGTCCTTTACGGAGCAGGGAAGTTGCTTTTCGGATTTTTATTAATTTTAATAAGCCATAGATCGGCTCAGTAATCAGGAGTGGAGGCACGATCAAAAGTGGGATGGCTAATGTGGAGATAGCTATGATGGTGAGCGATGATGTGCTGGTCACACACCATAGCCATATTGCCACACTTCCACTATAGATAGCTAGGGCGCGTTGGGTGTAGATCAGTCTTCCTCTTGTTTGAATATTTCTTCTAAAGAAAAATCGTTTTACGAGCGTGAGGTATCTCCATACATCGTATTCTTCAAGTTGAGCAAGATACATAAAATCACTAAAGGGAAATATTTTACTCATCATAGTGCATTAGAAAACTTTTTGATTATGCCGAAAAGTATAAAGGGATTTTCAAGATGTATATTATGTCCAATTCTCGGTATGGTTATGCAGGTTGGATGTGAAGGTATAGCTGAGATCATTTCTTGGTATGTAGCATGGGTTACGGCAGTATCATGCTCACCCCTGATCAAGAGGGTTGGAATTTTAATTTGGGTAAGTTCTTGTTTCTGGTCGACTGGTACAATTTTTTTAAAAATTGATGCCAGGCCTTTTTGATCGGCATCTCGGAGTTCTTGGCTGCCTAGTACATTAGTGTTAGGTAACTTGAGCGATTTCCAAATGCGCGCGAGTAAAATTTTACTCCTCACTTTTCGGGAAGGACGATACAGTCCGGGAGTGCCCGATAAGATAACGCTACGCAACCATGCAGGTTGGCGAGCGGCTAACCCAATTGCCACTCTTCCTCCAAAAGAATGACCAAAAAGTATTGCGGGTGGATGTTTGGAGAGTTTGTCTGCAGTCCATTCAATATACTCTTGAATTCCCCAGTGTGATCCTGGGGCTGGTCCTGTACCGAAGCCAGGGAAATCAAATGTTGTAACTTGGAATTCAGATTCCAACATGGAAACAAGCGTTTGAAAACTAGTAGTGTCTTGTCCCCATCCGTGTAGCAAAATTATATGTTTTGCCCTATCCATAGTGGTGCCGAGGGCGAGAGTCGAACTCGCACAATGTTGCCATTACCAAATTTTGAGTCTGGCGCGTCTACCAGTTCCGCCACCTCGGCGCTTGTGAATCATGGATTGGTCGGTCTCCGATTTCTGTTGTCAAATTTTTTTGGTTTTCGTCTTCGGTGCATATTTCGAGAGTTAGGATTCGGTGCAGTTTGTTTACTCGGAACGAAATTTTTTTTCTTAAACAAATTTAGGAAAAATGAATTAATTTTTTGCGCTAAACTCTTTTTATCAGGTCTATAGACAAGGCTGACTTTGGCGCGATCTTGATTCTTTTCACGAAGGTCATTGTTTTTTCGATACTCTTTAAAGAGGTTTTTTGCCCGCTGTTCTTTTACCTCTTGTAGATATTCAGTTGATTCGCGTTGTTTGCCTTTTTCAATTCTTTTAATTTCAATTTGATGGAGCATTAAATCATAGGAGGGGATTAAGATAATTCTTCCATACTGTTCCCGTAATCTTGCTAAGTCATAAATTTTTTCATTATACAAATATGTAGCGATAGCTTCGGCAAGTACCACCACTGTTTCTACACTGTTAGCCTGTGCAGCTTGCTGTTCAATTAGATTTAGCGTGCTAATTGCGTAAGACTCTATAGATCGCACATGCCTAGAACCTAAGCAAGTCGGGCAGAGCGGATAACTACTATCCAGTAGGGAAGGTCTTAAGCGTTGTCTTGTAAGCTCCATCAATCCAAATTTAGAAATAGGCTCAATTTGAATTCTCGCTGAATCTTTTTCAGTAATAGAGAGCATATGTTTATAGGTTTTATCTTGGTTATTGCTTGAGCCCATGTCAATAAAATCTATTACTACCAGACCACCGACATCGCGAAGTCTAAGTTGACGCACAATTTCATTGGCAGCTTCAATATTGGTATTAAACGCAGTTTCTTCAATACCTCCTCCAGAGGTTGCTCTTGCTGAGTTTACATCTATAGCGGTGAGTGCTTCAGTGGGATCAAAAATGATCTCACCACCAGAGGGAAGTTTAATTTTGCGCTGATGAATTGACTCAACATCGGTTTCAATGCCGAAAAAGTTAAAGAGTTGCATGCCGCTTTCGTAGTGCCTTAGTTTTTCAATTTCAGAGCTCATGCTTAATGCCATTTTTTCCTTTACTTGCTCAAAAATAGTAGGCTCGTCTATGTATACTTCATCAACAGACTGATTCAAATTATCTCTGATAAAACTAAATACCGGACTATCTTCTTCAAACAACAAACAAGGGGCTTGTACTGATTCATGTTGTTCTATGATTTCTTTATAGGTATTAATGAGCACATCAAGCTCGTTCTGAAGCTCCCCAAGTTCTTTACCCTGCGCTGCAGTCCTAATGATCAAACCCATTTTTTCAGGTAACACGAGCTGCTGGATAATTTCACGATATTGCGCTCGCTCATCACTTGCCAGGGTTTTTGAAACACCTCTACTTTTGGTTGAGTTAGGTAGGAGAACTAAATTTCTTCCAGTTATGCTAAAGTTCATAGTAAGAAAGGCTCCTTTTGAGTCTCGCTCTTCCTTTTCAACTTGTACGATTATCGTATTACCTTTTTTGAGAATTTCTTTATAGTCTAGTTTATTCAACTTAATAGACTCTTCATCGCATCCCAAAAGAGTAAAATCAATATGAGAAATAGGTAAAAACCCATGGCGCTCACTACCAAAATTTACGAAAACTGAATCTAAACTAGGTAGATAGCTTCCGATGATTCCTTTATATATGTTAGATCGCTTTCTTTTAAAATGTGTATGCTGTGTTTCCAGATCCACCAATTTGCCATTTTCTACGGTAGCAAAACGAAGTTCTTCTTGGTGGGTTACATTGATTAGTATTTTTTTCATTAATATTGTTTCCGTTAAAGGTGGAGCCAGTGTATAAAAGTACATCGGACTGTTGCGTCCTTAAATAATGTGCATTAAAATATTCTTGATACATGACCATAGTTATTTATTTTGCTTTACAAAAGCAAGTTGACCCCTATTATACCACATGAAATTAACTCTTCCTGACCTTTACAATGCGTTTTAGGACAACCATTATTGGCGCAGACCAGAGTTTGCGAAGATTAGATCACTTTATTAAGAGTCTTTTACCGAGGATTTCCACTTCGTTGATTCAAAAGCTTATTCGAGTTAAAAAAATTACTATTAATGGAGCAAAAAGTAAAGCACATTATCGGTTACAGGAAGGGGATCTGGTCATGCACCCAGACATGATGGAAAGCCAATCTAGGGGTGAGCAAGAGTATGATGTAAAAGTTACCCAAATCTGGAAGTCGAGAATTTTGTTTGAAAATGAGGATTTTATAATAATTAACAAACCTCCTGGACTCGCGGTGCATGGGGGGACACAGATTAAAAGCACCGTACTAACAGAGCTTTCTCGTTTTTATCCTGAGACCATAAAACTGCATCTTGCACACCGATTAGATAGGCTAACGAGTGGGTGCTTATGTGTGGCGAAAAATCATTTATTCTTAAGGCATTTTCATCGGTTACTCTTGCTTAGTGAGGTTCGTAAAAATTACCTTGCGATTTTAAATGGCGTTGCTCCCTGGAGCTATATCACCGTTAATAAGAAACTTCAAATTATCCGATCTGATGTTGGTGGTCAAAAACGAAGCGTGGTGGCTGAAGAAGGTAAGGACGCAGAATCAAAATTTGAGCTATTAAAAACCAATCAGAAATATAGTTTGGTGCGTATTGCTATTACCCATGGAAGGTTGCATCAAATTAGAGCCCATGCAAAATATCTGGCTTTACCGATCCTTGGCGATAGTTGGTATGATGACAGCGCGCCTAAACACTCCCCGCTATTCTTACATGCAGAATCAATTTCATTTATTGACCATCATGGTAGTCAACATGCGTTTCGTTGCCAGCCTCCTTCATACTTTGATTCTATAATGTAAAATATAAATCAATATGGATGAGCAATCAGTTTTAAAAGACATTGTACTGACCAGTATTAAAGAGAATCGCAAAACCCAACGCTGGGCGATTTTTTTTAGATTGTTATTTTGGGGGTATCTTTTTTTCGTTACTTTTATAGTTGCCCGTTTGATTTTTTCAGAAAACCAAAGCACCACTTCTTCAACTCAGAAAAATCATATTGCACTGATTCGCTTAGAAGGGGTTATAGATTCTTTAAATCACACCACCAATTCTAACTCGATTATTGATAGCCTTGAAAATGCATTTAAAAATAAAAATAGTCAGGCCGTTATTTTATATATCAATAGCCCAGGGGGGAGTGCTGTGGAAAGTGATATTATCTTTCGTGCAATTAGGGAATTATCAAAAACATACCCTAAAAAAAATATTGTTGCCGTAGCGGGCGAGTACGCTGCCTCTGGGGGTTACTATATCGCATCGGCATGCAAAAAAATTTATGCAAATAACGCAAGTATTGTCGGATCAATTGGAGTTCGTTTTGATAGTTTTGGTTTTTCAGAACTCATGAAACGCTACGGCGTGGAGCGTAGACTCTACACTGCTGGAGATCACAAGGATTTGCTTGACCCCTTTTCCCCTTCTAAAGATCGCGACAAAAAATATCTTATAACTATGCTTAACGAAATACATAAGACTTTTATTGCTTCAGTTAAGGAAGGGAGAGGTGACAGGCTAAAAGAGTCAGAACCACTATTTGATGGTAGGGCTTGGGTAGGCTCGCAGGCCTTGGGATTGGGAATTATAGATGAAATTGGTGATTATAGATCTGTAGCCAAATCTATTGATGCAAATGCATCATTGATTGATTATTCTCCAAAATTATCGGTAATGGAGGAATTGGCATCAAATCTCGGAATACGTAGTTTAGTAACTACATTGAATCACCCATCCCCCATCACATTACTCCCATAACTAAAATTATAATCAACAATACTGAAGAAGATTTATTTCCTTTTTTTCAGGAAATAAAAAATACTATTGCTGACAAACAAGTGATTATTCATCTTGAAGGCGAACTCGGATCAGGTAAAACTTTTTTTGCAAACCAATTACTTGCGTTTTTACATTGTCTTGAAATAGTCAAAAGCCCTACCTATTCAATTATTGAATGGTATTCGTTAGAGCGGGCAACCGTGGCCCATATAGATTTATATAGAATTAGCTCGGAACTGGAGTTACATCCACTCGGACTAGATCAAGTCTATCAGCAATGTGATTTAATTTTGATTGAGTGGGCTAGCCTATGGGAGTCATACCTCCCAAAACCGAACCACACCTTGACTTTTTTATTCCAAAATCAAATTAGACAAATAGCGCTCATGTCATGGTAAGAATTAACAGCTTAGCAATGTGGGTATTACTCTGGATACTGTCATGGTGTTTTTTACCAGTTCACGCTAACACACTTTCATATGTGTTACAGCGCGCTGAAGACAATCAACACGCCACGATACAATTTTATCTTAGCGCTAATCAATCAGTGAAGGCGTATGAGCTACAAGCCCCGAGAAGACTTCTAATTTCTTTTGAGCAAACTCAAACAGATATTTCTGCGTTATTAGCACAACTATCTCGCTTAAAAAATGACTTTGTTTCTGAGATTACTGTCGAGCAAAAAAATTCTACCCTATTTGCGACTTTTATATACGCTACTAAAAACATTTCTATTCAGCAGGAATTAAAAACAAATAATGTAGTGATACGATTCATTAAAGATTTAAGCACCACCCCCACCACCCCCATCTCCGCTTCCGCCGCACCATCTCCAGCTATTACCCAACCTACAACATCACTGGTTCCAAAAAAATCAATCACAGGTAATGCACAGCGGTTAGTCATTGTCATAGATCCTGGCCATGGAGGCAAGGATCCTGGGGCGCTCGGAAAAAAAGTATATGAGAAGCAAATCAATCTCAGAGCCGCCTTAATGCTTAAAGAAAAGTTAGAAAAAATACCTTCGGTAGTGGTTAAACTCACCCGCGACAAGGATGTATTTGTGGAACTTCAAGATAGGGTGGAGTTTGCGCAAAAATACCGAGCCGGTCTATTTATTTCGCTCCATTCTGACTCAGCGCATAACACCAAGGCCAATGGTGCAAGTGTTTTTGCTCTTTCTATTATCGCAGCGTCGAGCAAGTCTAAGCGTTTATTAGATCGGCCGGGAGATGCTGTGTTGGGCTATGGAAAAATTGAATTGCGTTCTATACCAAAAGACCTAGCAAAAACCTTGCTTGATTTAAGTCAAAAAAGCTTAATCCATTCCACTGCGCTTGGTGCTATGTTATTGCCAGAAATTAGCAAAGTATCTGCCATCCACAATCATCAAGTGCAACAGGCGGCGTTTCAAGTGCTGAAGTCTTTTGATTTCCCCTCGTTGCTTATAGAAATGGGTTTTTTATCTAATCGCAAGGATGAGCAAAATCTCTTAAATTCGACTTGGTTAGATACGTTAACTAATGCTATTGCAAAAGGGATAAAAAAATTCTTAACTACTAATGTTAATTTTATTCAATTATATGGAAATGAATAAACTCACACTTTTTAGTCTTAGTGGCCCAACCTGCTCAGGCAAAAGCGCACTGGCTATAACGCTTGCAAAAGAATATAATTTTGAATTGATTAGTGTTGATTCTGGAATGGTATATAAAGGCATGGATATTGGTACTGATAAGCCGACCCTCCAAGAGAGAAGTGAGGTAACCCACCACCTCATTGACATTATTGAACCTCACCAAAGTTACAGCGCGGCGAGGTTTTGTAACGATGTGTATTCTCTCTGTGATGAAATATCACAGAGAGGCAATCGAGCACTTATGGTGGGTGGCACCTTGATGTATGTGCAATCCTTATTAAGCGGATGGTTTGTAAATCCCATCAAACCCATCACTATTTATCCTTTTGTGTTTGTACCTTTTACAAAAAAAGAATTGGATAGTAGAATTGAGACTAGATTTAATCAAATGTTGGAGAAAGGGCTAGTTGCTGAAAGCGAATGTTTGTTAAAAACACATTCATTAACTAACCATTGCCCCGCTTTTCGAGTGGTTGGTTACAGACAAGTCTTTGAATACCTCCAAGGAAAATATTCTTACCAATTAATGAGGAGCAATGCAATTATTGCAACTCGGCATTTGGCTAAGAAACAATTTACTTGGATACGAAATTATTTCTTTGGTCAAGTGTGCGTTTTCCCTCAAGCAATTTTTCAAGCTATCGCTTCAATAAAAAAATAATGCGTTGCCTAGTAATCCACATTAACTATAACCACTATATCCTAGAGCACTTAAAGCTAATTCAATTTGAAGAACTTGAACTGGTCAAACTCTGCGCCGCAGCTGGGTATAGCACCATGCAGGAAATACGATTCACCCTCAGCCATATTAATACAAATACATTTATTTCTAATGATCGTTTAGAGCAAATTCAACAGGCCGCCAAATTGCAAAATGCAAAGGCGGTGATTTTTAATGCCTCGCTTTCGGCTCGTCAAGAACTAAACATAAAAGAATTTTTAAAACTAGAAGTTAGAACAAGAAATATTATCATCTTAGAATTATTTTCAAAACATGCGGTTAGTTCTGATAGCAAGCTCCATGTGTCACTCGCGAGGCTTGAAATCTCAAGAGCATCGTTAGTTGGGCACTGGACTCATTTAGAACGACAACGAGGGGGAACTGGTACGCGATCCGGACCAGGTGAAACTCAATTTGAATCTGATCGCCGGGGGCTAGATGTTAAAATAACTTCGCTTAGAAAAAAAATAAAAAAAGTCGCATTAAGAAGAAAAGAGTTTCAGTACCGAAAGCGTGACTCTGTATTTAGAATTGCAATTGTAGGTTACACAAACTCAGGTAAAACCACACTATTTAATGCGCTTAGTCGCGCTAACCGTGTGGTAGCGGATCAGTGGTTTGCAACCTTAGATCCGCTGGCAAGGCGAATCTTTGTGACTGGATTAGAAAGGACTACCGAAGTAGTATTGTTAGATACTGTGGGCTTCATTTCACATTTACCCAAACAACTAAAGGAGGCTTTTACAGCGAGCTTGGAAGAAATTCTCTCAGCTGATTTGATTCTCCATGTCATTGACTGCGCAAGGGTAGGTTACCATGATCGAATCGCTGTGGTTGAAAATCAATTGAGTGAGCTCGGTGTTTTATCCACGGTTCCTATTATTGAAATATACAATAAAATTGATTTGATAAACGTTCCAAGTAGCTCGGTATACTTACCCGAACAAAATAAATACCGCATCTATCTATCTGCTCTCAATCAACCGCAATTGCCCACTATCCACTCTTTGATAGCAAGTCAAATCCATAATAACTATAGTAAAATAAATATCGTATGTTAGATTTGTTTACTAGACGATTTTCTCAGGGGCCCCCTGATCTTGATGAGTGGTTAGATTCAGTAGGAAGAAAATTAAAAAATTTTCTTTCTGGTAGGCCGAATTCCAATGAAGACTATCGAGATAACCATAAAGGTTCAGATGATAATGACTCTAACTTTTTTAACAATAATGCGTTGCCTCCTTCAAAACTATTTTTAATCGGATTAGGGATCTTATTTGCAATCTGGTTTGTTTTAGGGTTTTATATCGTCGATGAAAAAGAACGCGCTGTGATACTTCGTTTTGGAAAATACAGCACCTTACAAAACCCCGGAATCCATTGGGCGCCTTTTTTTATAGATTCTCCTATCAGAGTTAACATAAAACAAGTTCGCTCAACAAGTTATAGTTCAACCTTGCTGACTGGAGATGAAAATATTGTCAAAATTCATTACGAAGTGCAGTATATCGTCAGCGATCCAATTAAATTTTTATTCAATGTTAGAAATCCTGAGGCGGTAGTGGGCGAAGTGGTTAATAGTACTGTGAGAGAAGTAATTGGAAAAAATACCCTAGATTATGTTCTTCTTGAAGGAAGACCGGTAGTGGCTCAAGAGTCCAGAGAGCGTGCCATTCAAATCCTTGATGACTATCAAATCGGCATAACGCTTCAAACCATAAATATCCAAGAGGCCCAACCACCCGAAGAAGTTCAAAATGCTTTTAACGATACCAATAAAGCCCGAGAAGATAAACAACGTTACATTAATGAAGCGGAAGCGTATAGTAATGAAGTTATACCGGTTGCAAGAGGAGACGCTCAGAAAATCCTTGAGGGAGCTAATGCCTATAAATCTCGTGTTATCGCTGAAGCAGAGGGGGACGCTTCTAGGTTTTTGAATGTTCTTTCTGAATATGTTCAAGCGCCTGAAGTAACTGAACGAAGACTTTGGTTAGAGACACTTTCTGATATATACAGTAGAAATGTTAAAGTTTATGTAGGTAATCCAAAGTCAGGACAGCTACTCTATCTACCTTTAGATTCTATTAAGAAAAATCTAAGTGCTAATCAAGAGCTTAATCAGTCTTCACCAAGCCAAAATCAAAACACGACTAACGAAAATCAATTGCGTCAGCAGAATTCTGATACGAGAAGCAGGTTGGTGCGATAACCTATGAAAGAAACTATTATTATTAAAATTGGATTAGGGTTACTTGCTCTTACTATTCTCACCTCTTCTTTTTATCAAGTCAGGGAAGATCAATTTGCAATTTCAAAATTTTTAGGAAAAATTGGCGAGGACACTATTGAACCTGGCTTTCATTTCAAGATTCCTATCCTTACCCAAATTTACCTGTACGACAGAAAGTTACTTTCCTTAGATCAGCCAGCAGAAAGATTTTTAACATTAGAAAAGAAAAATTTACTTGTTGATTATTTTATTAGATACAGAATAAGCAATCTAAAAGATTTTTATACTAATGTCTCAGGTGACGAAACCATTGCTGCACGTAGGCTTATTTCAATTGTTAATGATATCCTAAAGAGTGAGTTTAGTCGTCGTACAGTACGAGAAGCCATTACGAGTGAACGCGATATCGTTACAAAAGCAGTGTTAGACACTGTGTTAAGTAAGGCCAGCAATTTAGGTATTACGGTGATTGATGTTAGAGTAAAGCGAGTAGATTTTCCAGAATCGGTAAGTGATTCTGTTTATGAGCGAATGATTAAGGAAAGAGCTTCTGTAGCTAAAGAATTCAGATCGGAAGGTAAAGAACAAGCCATACAAATCCAAGCAAAAGCTGATAGAGATCGTGAGCAGATTCTCGCCCAGGCCTACAAACAATCCCAGATACTAAAAGGGCAGGGCGACGCAAAGGCTTCACAAATATATGCAAGGGCGTATGGAAAAAATGTTAGATTTTTTAAGTTATATAGAAGTCTTGAAGCATACAAAAAATCTTATACTTCCGGAAATGATATCTTAGTAATTGACGGTGATTCTGAATTTATGCGCTATTTTAAAGATATGCGCTGATGCAGTAACGAATGCAACCGCCGCTATTAAAAGACCTACTACCTGCACAAGCCACTCAAGTAGAAAAATTTAGGAGAATTTTTTTGGATATACTCTGTGCAAAAAAATATCAGTTAATAGATCCTTGCGCCTTAGATGATCTCGAACGGTATGGCGCTACCCTTGGAGTACAATTCGTTAACCAGTCATTTTTAGTACCTGATCCATTTAGTGGAAAAACCTTATTACTTCGTGCAGACGCAACTCCACAGGTCGCGAGAATTGATGCGGAACTGAGTAATAATCAAATTATCCCAAGAAGATTTTGCTATGCAACCTCAGTCTATGTCACTAAACCACAGCACCCACTCCAACAGAGGAACCAAGTACAAGTTGGTGCGGAATTATTTGGAGTAGAGGGCGAAAAAGGTGATGTGGAAGTTATCACATTGCTCTATCAGCTCCTCAGGAAATCTAATTGCAACCAGATTCACTTGATTATAGGAGATGTTCGTTTTTTTCAGAATATCGTTTCAAAAATTAACTCAGAAAATCGAAATGAAAAGTTGTTACAAGAGCTATTGGTATTAGTGCGATTAAAATCACATACAGATTTAAATCTTTTTTCTAATCATTACAAATTGACAGCTGCAACTCAAAAACTATTACATTTGTTGCTTGACGCCCATGGAGATGCTCAGTCATCACTTACATTCAAAACAATTGAACATCTTGCTATGCAATTAGAGTTACAGCAAACCGCCCGTTCAGTTAAATCAATCTGTCAGTATATTAAGAAAAATCTGCCTCATATAACATGTATCATAGATCTCGGAGAATTACATGGCTACCATTATAAAAGTGGGTTGGTTTTTACCGCTTACACAACGCTCAATAACAATGAATTGGCTCGCGGAGGTAGATATGACGGGCTGTATCGTTTCCATGATAAACCCAGATCCGCAGTTGGGTTTTCACTTATGATTGATGCACTCTGCAATCTTTCTGGAAGAGCGTCATGAAGCATGTTCCTCAATTATTGTATATAGTTGGAACCCATTTTGGTGACGAAGGTAAAGGCAAAATTGTTGATACCCTTGCGAGTCAATATGACTACGCGGTAAGATTTTCTGGTGGAAATAATGCAGGACATACCTTATATCATCAAGGTAAAAAAATTGTACTTCATCTAATTCCTTCTGCGATTTTTCATCCCAATACTACATGCGTTATTGCGCAAGGAGTAGTGTTAGATCCCTATGGCTTACAAGAGGAAATCAAACAAGTCTCCACGCTGATGCCTGGGTTTGATCGTCGCTTAGCTATTTCTGGCAACTGTGCGTTATTATTTCCACTCCACCGTGACCTTGATAGTATGCGTGAAACAAGTCTCGGTAACAAAAAAATTGGTACGACAGGCAAGGGTATCGGTCCTGCCTACGAAGATATAAGTGCGCGAAGAGCTATTCGTCTCTATGATTTGCTTTCTCCTAACTTACCAGATAAACTTCACACCCTTGCACATCACGCTTCTGTCATTATGCAGCAACCGTTTGATGTGATTTATTCAAAACTTTGTTGCGATGCAGAGTTTGCCAAACAAACACTTTCACCTTTTATTGTTGATACCAACACCCTCCTGCGTGATGCATTAGAAAAAAATCGACCAATTCTTTTTGAAGGTGCGCAAGGAATTATGCTTGATTTATACGCAGGAAGCTGGCCATATGTTACTTCTTCTAGCTCCACATTTGCTGGATTGCTTACTGGCACTCAAATTGTCCCATCTCCCAGCAATCCAGTTTCTGTACTAGGTGTTTGCAAAGCATATACCACTCGAGTTGGGGGAGGGCCATTTCCTACTGAGATTGAAGGTCCAATACAAGATTATTTAGTGGAAAAAGGTAGTGAATTTGGTTCTACCACTGGTAGAAAGCGAAGGTGTGGGTGGTTGGATTTGCCAATGTTACGACATGCGGTGAGGCAAGGAACGGTGACCAGTCTATGTATAACTAAACTAGATGTATTTGATACCTTTGATACTATTTCTGTTTGTACCATGTATGATTGTAACGGTAGGCTACTTCGCTACCCCCCAGATAATATGAATGAGCTTGAGTTTTGCAAACCAATTTTTACCATGTTACCTGGGTGGAAACAATCAACTAATCACATAACTGATAAAAACAAAATCCCAACTGAAATGCAATCATTTATTAGTTTGATTGAACAAGAAGTTGGGGTTTCCATAGCAATAATTTCTGTTGGCACCAATCGTGAAAATATTGTGTGGTGCCGAGGAGAGGACTTGAACCTCCATGAGTTTCCTCACTAATACCTGAAACTAGCGCGTCTACCAGTTCCGCCACCTCGGCACGCATGATAATTTTACCCTAACAAAGATGTATGAACAGAATTAATACGATACCTAAAGATATAGATCTGATTGTAAAGCAGTACGCGCTACGGGCACAATTTACCGCTAAGCAGTTAGATCAAGCTGAGCAATTGGCGAACGCCGGTACCCGAGCTGAAAAAGAACCCAGATATGACGCGAGAAATCTACACTTTGTTACTATTGATGGAGATGATGCCAAAGATTTTGATGATGCAATTTGTTTGTTGAAACTACCTAACAACACATTTCAACTTCATGTTGCAATAGCTGATGTGAGCTTTTTTGTTACTCCTCAAAGTGCTTTAGATATTGAGGCACAAAAAAGAGGCACTTCAATTTATTTCCCTGACTTTGTTATTCCAATGTTACCACCAGCACTGAGTGAAGGTGTGTGCTCTCTCCTTCCACATACCGATAGGTACGTGGTACTTTGTACTATGGATTTGACTAACGATGGAGATGTTTCAAAATATGAATTTAAGCGTGCCATAATTAATTCAAAACACCGGCTTACCTATCAAAAGGTAGACGAATTACTTATTGCAAATAATCAGTCAGATCCCCTCACAGTTTTTTTACTAAAACTAAATGAATTACGCATAGTGCTTGAACACAAAAAAATGCTTAGAAAAGCACTTCATGTAGAAAGAAAAGAGACTGTAATTACTCTTGACGCTGAAAGAAATGTTAAACAGATCGGTAAAAAAGAACCCCTGATAAGCCAATCCATTGTAGAAGAATGTATGGTGCTTACCAACACCTGTATGGCGAATTACCTTCTCAAACAATACCCAGATGGAGCAATTTATCGAACCCACCAACCACCTCACCTCGATGACATAATCAAATTACAATCCACCATGAAAAAGTACGGTATTGCTATAGCGTTACCACCACCAAGTCAAGAAAAAAAGTTTTATTATGCAATGTTACTTGAGCAAATTAAAAAGCATGTTCTGGCTCCACAACTCTATCCTTTAGTATTGCAATCTTTACCCCACGCTTGTTATACCATTGATGCATTTGGGCATTTTGGCTTAGCCCTACAGCAATACACTCATTGTACTTCTCCAATTAGAAGATACAGTGATATCATCGCACATAGGCTATTACTACAATCGCTCTCTAGTACTACCAAACAGGTACCGTATTCCAAAAGTTTTCTTACTGAAGTGTCTACAATTTGTTCAGACCGGGAAAGAACCTCAGAGCAAGCGAGCAGAACCCATCAAGCATTGCTTGGTTGTCTCTATGTAAAACAAAAAATCTCTACCCAAACCCAAGCTACAATTGTAAGTTTTTATAAACATGGTGCGTTTGTGTACCTAACTCAATATGGTGTAGAGGCCTTTTGCAAATTTAAAACTGATTCCATACGATCGAGAAGGTTTCGTTCACGAACGCGAACATCACTTCACTTAGAAGATTATTTTTCAATTGGACAAACTATAGAAGTTACCATTAGTGATATTGATTTTGATCGTTATAAAATCACCACGACCGTAAGTTCTAAACTAATACCTCAATCCAAGCATGAACGAAGAAAAAATTACTGAGAAAGTTTTTGGAATCCATGCGGTATTATCGTTACTATCGCATCAACCGAGCCGAGTGTCACAACTACTTATTGATTGTAAACGCCTTGATAAGAGAATGGAGGAAATAAGAAAAATTGCTAATACTAAATCCTGTGCGATCTCTGAGGTTTCTCGTTCTAGATTAGATGAGATTTCTCCAAATATTAATCACCAAGGAGTGATTGCGTATCTCAACAAAGAAAGTAAATCGCAACTCAGCTTTAACCAATTACTTGACCGATTACCTCATGCGAAACCAACACCACTCATCATTGTGCTTGACAGAATTACTGATCCTAGAAATTTAGGTGCGTGCATTCGTTCAGCAGACGCTTTTGGTGCAACCGCAGTGATAATTTCTAAACATCAGACTGCAAGTGTATCGCCTCTAGTTAGCAAAGCTTCAAGTGGAGCTACGGTGCCAGTGGTGGTCGTATCAAACCTAAGCTTTGCCTTAAAAAAATTACAAGACCAGGGAGTAACTTGTATTGCGACAGTGGCTCAGCAAGCTTCAGATATTCAAGACGTAAACTTACTTGGCCCTGTTGCTATCTGTTTAGGGTGTGAAGGGCAAGGGCTTAAGCAATTGCTCATCAATTCGTGCGATCTTATAACAACAATTCCAATGAAAAGTGCGATAGGGAGTGTTAATGTTTCGGTGGCATGTGGTATACTTTGTTACGAAGTTAACCGTCAAAGAAATCAAGGGATTGCTTGAACAATACACCCTGTTTATGGTATACTATCAGCCCTTATGTCCATTAAAACAAAGATGAATCATTACGAAATCGTAATTCTAGTACATCCAGATCGAGTGGATCAGGTTGATGCAATGCTTGAGCGTTATGTAAGTATGATTGAAAAAGGCTCCGGTAAGATATATAGAAACGAGAACTGGGGAAGACAATCCTTAGCGTACCCAATTGAAAAATTAACTAAAGCAATTTATCTTTTATTAAATGTAGAATGTAATAGCGATGTGCTACATGAACTTCAAAAACTTTTTAGATTTAGCGATTCAGTAATGCGTTTTTTGATCATTCGGATGGATAAAGCAATCTCAGAGACATCGTTGTTTCTAAAACGAAAGCAGTTGCAAGAAAGTTCAGAAGTGGAAAACAACTCCGAATTGAGCGATGACCCTCTTCTAGCACCAATTACAGAACGGATATAACTAAACAAATGGCAGCCCCTAAAAATAAAAAAAGCAAAAGTTTTTCAATTAGTAAATCTGAACTTACTCGACTAGATTATCCAATCTTACGTGAACCTCCTAAAATGTTTGACTATAAAGACATTGCGTCGCTTGTGCCGTTTCTAAGCGAAACAAAAAAAATTCTTTCTCCAAAATCTAGATTTATGGATTCAAAAAAACAACGACAACTTAGTCTCGCGGTTAAACGAGCCAGATTTATTGCGTTACTTCCCTACACAGATAGTCACTCGTTACAACAATAATTTTTATGCAAGTTATTTTATTAGAACGTATTGCAAATCTCGGTTCAATTGGGGAGAAAGTTAAAGTTAAGAATGGCTATTGCAGAAACTACCTTATACCAAATAAAAAGGCACTACCTTATTCCGAAGAAAATTTTGCAATTTTTGAAAAGTTAAAAGAAAAATTACTTGATCAAGAGTCAAAACGCACCACTGATGCTCAAAGCGTAGCAGTTGCGCTTGAAGGATTAGCAGTTGTTGTTAATTCACTTGCCAATTCAGAAGGGAAGTTGTTCGGTTCTATTGGTACGACGATAATTTCTAGTGCGGTTAATAAACTTGGATTTTCTATTGGACGTTCGCAAGTGCTTATGCCCAATGGCCCGATTCGAGAAGTTGGTATTTTTCCTATTTCTATCAGGTTGCATTTGGATATTATTTCTACTATTCAATTAACAGTTAAAGCAGAAGAATCTTAATATTTGTTTTTTCGTGGGACCAGAACAACATTACAGTTTACTCCCGCATCAAAAAGAGCGCAATGAAGACTTAAAAAGACTTCAACAAGTTGAAGCCTCATTACTTGGTTGTTTGATGCAAAGTGAGCTGGCTTGGGTGGAAGTATTTGATAAAATTACAGTCGAAGACTTTTCTTTAACCAGCCATCGGCAGATCTTTAAAGCCATTACACAAATTGCAATCCATACCCATACCTTTGATGTAGTAGCGGTGGCTGATTTCTTAAGTAATAATAACCATCTTGAACAAGTAGGAGGGTTATCGTACTTACTACATCTTGTCTCAGAAAACCCATCTGCTGCCCATGTTAAAACCTATGCGCAAATTTTAAAAAACGCTTCACTGTTACGGGCGCTTGCAATTTTTGGTGAAAAAACTACCAAACACGCACTGTACCCTGAGGGAGAGTCTGCGAAAGATATCATCCGAATTATTGAGACTGACTTGATGAAAATTCAAGAACATGGTGGGTTAAAAAGTGATGTTGCGCATATTTCCGCCTTCTCTTCTTCTATTCGAGAAGATATCAAGCGAAACCAAGACCGAGAAACCAATTTACTTGGAATCTCAAGTGGTTTTCCAGCACTAGATAAAATTACGTTAGGTTTTCAACCCGGTGATTTGATTGTATTAGCAGCTAGGCCAGGACATGGCAAAACCGCCCTAGCCTTAAACATTACCCAAGCGGTTGCGCTCAACAAGTTACCAGTATTATTTTTTAGCATGGAAATGTCGTGTAAACAGTTGGTGGTTAGATTGCTATCTTCGTTAACCAATATTAATCACGCGACCATTCGATCTGGCAAATTACAATCTCAGTCCGATTTTGATATGATAGATAAAGTGCTCAGTTTAGATGAGCAGGAGTTCCCTCTATTTATTGAAGATGCTTCTGCACTTACTCCATTGGATTTGTTTACTATAGCTCGGATGGTGGTAAGAAAACATAAACTTTCTTTTATCGTAGTAGATTATATTCAGTTGATGAGCTCAAATGAGAGAGAAAATAATAGAGTAAATGAAATCGCAAAGATAACTAGGTCTTTGAAGCAATTAGCTAAAGAAATCCAAGTTCCGGTGCTTGCACTGTCACAGCTATCTCGTGAAATTGAAAAAAGAGGCAGGGAAGAGCCTAAGCTTTCCGACTTGCGCGATAGTGGTACTATTGAACAAGATGCCGATATTGTGCTCTTTATACATCAAGACGAAAAAGATGAAAATAAGAAAACTAATTATTTACAATGTAAATTAATAATTGCAAAACACAGAAATGGCCCAGTCGGCTCAATATCACTTGAGTTTAACAAACCGATAGTAACATTTACTTCAAGAGAAGTGGTGCCACTCCCTCCTATGCATTCCAGCGATAACGCTGACGATAAAAATAATTTCGAGCGTTATGAAGTTTAATATAAAACGTTAGCTAACACAAACACTACCCATGACTATGGCGAGTTTGCCTCTCTTCTCGCTCTTTAGCAGATTTACATTGTATGCAAAGGGTTGCTTCTGGTCTGGAAAGCAATCGTTCTCGACCAATTTTATCACCGCAACTTTCACAAAAACCAAATTGATTTTTTTCTAGTAGTCTTGTTGAGTGTTCAATCTTTTTTAATAAATTTCTTTCACGATCTCTTGTGCGAAGTTCAATAGAAAACTCTTCTTCTTGTGTGGCTCGATCGGTTTGGTCAGGAAAATTAATTGAATCAGATTGAAGGTGATCTTTGGTTAGATTCATCTCGTTAAGTAAAAGATCTTTTTTATTGGCAAAATATTGCTTGAAAAATTCAACATCTTTTTTTTGTAGATAATTACTCTGTTTTTTTAATTTACTTAATTTTGCTTTTTCGTACTCTAATATATTTTGCGGGGTGGTAGAATTAGTGTTATCAACTGCCCTTGCAATTACAATATGTTCTGACTTGAGCTTGCTTTTTAGCTTAGTATTACGAACTCGTACCAGGTTAATTAATTTTTGTTTGGGAGTTAGCGATTTTTCAGAGCGCGCAGTCTTTTTTTTAGCAGTCTTAGCGATTACCTTAACAATTTTACGAGAAGTAATTTTTTTGCTAGGCCGTTTGGATAGTGTTCGTTTAATTTTTATTTTGTTAGATTTCTTTTTTAACTTCTTAATCATCACAAACCTCCAGGTAATTAGTCATCTATTTTACACTATCAATAGAAGTAACTTTTGAACTAAACTCGCCGGTAGCGACTTTTGTTTTAACAACTTGCCCCTCAGTTAATGCAGCGCTGTCAGTAATTAATCTGCCACTTTGATCCTGTACTATAGCGTACCCTCGCTGTAAAAGTGCCATGGGATTATTCAATCTAAGCGAATTGATTAGCTCAGAGAGTTGATAGGATTTTTTGTCAAAAACACTTTTCCAGTAGTATTGTAATTTGTCTTGTTTATTTTGAATTGAGTTTTCTAAATGTTCTACCAACATGTGTGGGTGGTGATGTGCAAGGGTGCGTTGTTTATAATCTAGTTCCATAGCGTGTTGCTCTAGCAATGTGTACATAGTGTGTTTTATATTGTCAGAATAGTGCGAGATTGTTTCTCGTACTTCAAATTGATCTAACGTTACTAACACTGCTGCTGCGGTAGGAGTTGATGCGCGAACATCAGCGACAAAATCAGTTAAGGTAAAGTCATTCTCATGACCAATCCCACTAATAATTGGCACAGGAGACTTAGCTATCAATCTGATTATTTTTTCTTCATTAAAAGTCCAAAGGTCTTCGAGAGATCCTCCGCCACGAACGAGTAAAATTACTTGATTGCTAGTATCTAGGTATGCTTGTTGCAGTGCGTGGCATACTGCCTCAACACTACCTTGCCCTTGCACGGTAGTGTGATAAAAATTAACTTCCATGAGAGGCCACCTTTTTTCAAGAGTCACAACCACATCATGTTGCGCGGCTCCAGTTGGGGAGGTGATCAGTGCGATTGTATCAATAGCTGTCGGCAACTCTTTTTTTCTTTCTTGGGCAAAAAGCCCTTCGGCCTCTAATTTCTTTTTCAACAATTCAAAAGTAATTGCCAAAGCGCCAACCCCAAATTCCACTAATTTTGAAACAATTATTTGAGTCTCACCCCGTGCTACATATACTGAAATCGTACCAAATAAAATAACTTCCATACCTTCTCTTGGTTTTACTGCTGCTCCCGATTGAGAAAATTTAAACATACAGCATCTAATCATTGAGTTTGCATCTTTTAAATTAAAATACCAATGCCCAGATGACGGCTCACTCATATTGCCAATTTCACCTCGTATCCATCGGGGGGCTACCTGATATTCAAGTACCTTTTTAATTTCTTGAGTGAGTTCGCTAACGCTACAATATGGTTCTGTGAAATTCATACCTCTGTTCCTCATAATAGAATACAGTAAAATAGCAACAATAATGATAAAGAAAATCATATCAAATAAAGGATTGACTTTTGATGATGTCCTACTGATACCAGATTATTCGGATGTTCTCCCTAAAGATGTCGATGTGTCAACTATCCTCACAAAAAAACTTACCCTAAAAATACCCATAATAGCTGCGGCAATGGACACGGTAACTGAACATCGTATGGCTATAGCTATGGCCCAGGAAGGGGGACTAGGAATTATTCATAAAAATATAACCCCTGATTTACAGGCAAAAGAAATCCACTATGTCAAACGCTACCAAAGTGGGGTGGTGCATAAACCAATTACTGCAACCACCAATCACACCATTACAGAAATTATGGAACTTACCCAGCGTCACAAAGTATCGTCAATGCCAATCATTGACGAAAAAACTAACACCGTGGCTGGATTAGTAACCAATCGAGATTTGCGATTTGAAACCGCTTCCTCAAAGTCGGTTACTACTATCATGACTCCACGAGAACGACTGGTAACCCTTCCGGCTTACACTTCCAAAAAGGAAGTAGAAAATCTATTGCGCACTCATAGAATAGAGCGAGTTTTGATAGTTTCTCCACAAGGAGAATTACTTGGTATGATTACAAAATCAGATCTTTCAAAAAGTGATAATTTTCCCATTGCAACGTTAGATTCAAAAGGTAGACTAAGAGTCGGCGCCGCGATTGGGCCTCATGATTTTGAAAGAGCTGAAAAAGTACTTGCAGCAGGGGCTGACATTATTGCTTTAGATACTGCGCATGGACATAGTAAATCGGTTTTAGAAGCGACCAAATGGATAAAAAAGAAATTCCCAAATACTGATTTAATAGTTGGTAATATTGCTACTGCAAAAGCCGCAAAGGCACTAGCAAGTCTTGGTGTGAATTGTGTTAAAGTTGGGATTGGTCCTGGTTCTATTTGTACTACCAGAATCGTTGCTGGTGTTGGTGTGCCTCAGATAACTGCTATCCAGGATGTTGCTAATGCGCTTAAGCGATCTTCAGTTACAATCATAGCAGATGGCGGGATTCGCTATTCTGGAGATATTGTAAAGGCACTTGCAACCGGAGCTCATGCGGTGATGTTGGGCAACCTTATTGCTGGCACTGAGGAGGCACCTGGGGAAGCAGAGATTTATCAAGGAAAATATTATAAGAATTATCGAGGTATGGGTTCACTTGGCGCTATGACGCAAGGATCAGCGGATAGATATTTTCAAGAACGAGGATTGGATAAACTAGTTCCTGAAGGAATAGAAGGTAGGATTCCTTACAAAGGTGAAGTGAAAGAAGTGCTCTACCAATTAATTGGAGGGCTTCGTTCTGGAATGGGCTACTGCGGATCAGCCACACTCCCGGATCTTCAAAAAAAATCTACCCTCATTACCATCACCACAGCGGGCATAACAGAAAGCCATGTCCATGATGTTGTCATAACCAAAGATTCCCCCAATTACAATCGATAATGGAGAGCGGTTCAGAGAAATTCACTATTGTGATTCTTGATTTTGGATCACAATACACCCAGTTGATCGCACGGAGAATTCGTCAAGCGAATGTTTTTTCAATTATTCTTCCCTGTGACATTACCAAAGAGGTTTTAATGAGCCACAAACCTTCTGGGGTGATTTTATCAGGTGGCCCTGATTCAGTTTCAGCTGAGGACGATTTTATTCTACCTGAGTACTTACTACATGCATCAATACCTTTACTTGGAATTTGTTATGGTATGCAACTCATCGCACAAGCACTTGGTGGAAAAGTCGCAAGCCATACCGGTAGTGAGTTTGGTAGATCAGAAATCCTCATCAATAATCAAAGTCTATTACTTAATGGTATTGAAGATTCTTTTGACGAGAAGGGTCAATCAAAGCTCATCACCTGGATGAGCCATAGTGACTCAGTTCTCACAGCACCACCATCATTCACGATTAATTCCACAAACAGCCAAGGCGCTATACTTGCAATGTCAGACGATGTAAGGAAAATATATGGCCTTCAATTTCACCCTGAAGTTTCCCATACTCTACAAGGACAAAGAATTATAAATAGATTCGTGCATAGAATCTGCCATTGTGAATCAACCTGGACACCACAATCTATCATTGCCCAACAAATTGAACAGATAAAAAGTACCTGTGAAAATAAACATGTGCTCCTTGCTCTTTCGGGGGGAGTAGATTCTCTCGTCTGCGCAATACTGGTGCATCGCGCCATTGGAGAAAATCTTCATTGTGTGCATGTTGATAATGGCTTAATGCGTTCAGAAGAAAGCGCTTATGTCAAACAAATTTTTGAAAAACTGACTGGGATTACCTTAACGGTAATCGATGCTAAAAAGATTTTTCTTAAAACCATTAAACGAGAAACCAATCCTGAGAAAAAAAGAAAAAAAATAGGTGCGGCATTCATCAGTGTATTTGAACAATATGCTAAAAAACAGGCGCCCATTGCATTCTTAGCGCAAGGAACAATTTACCCCGACCTCATTGAATCAGCAGTCCTTTCAAAAAAATCAAAGGTCATCAAATCTCACCATAATGTTGGGGGGCTACCTAAAAAAATGAATCTTAAAATTCTAGAACCTCTCTCACATTTATTCAAAGACGAGGTAAGAGCAATTGGCAAAGAGTTAGGTATCCCGGACGAAATGACTAACCGACATCCATTCCCAGGACCTGGCCTTGCGGTAAGAATTCTAGGTGAAGTTACTGAAGAGAGGTTAGCCATACTCAGAATTGCAGACAGTATCTTTTTAAAAGAACTATATCAGCACAATCTATACAACCAATGTAGCCAAGCGTTCTGTGTCTTTATACCTCAAAAAACTGTCGGAGTAAAAGGTGATGGCAGAGTGTATGAGTACATCATCGCAATCAGAGCAGTAAACACAACAGACTTCATGACCGCAACCCACACAGAATTACCTCACTCCTTCCTATCACTAGTAGCCAGAAGAATCGTCAATGAACTTCCCAGTATTTCAAGAGTAGTCTATGATATAACGAGCAAACCACCAGCGACGATTGAGTGGGAGTAGGCTTTTATGCTATAATCAAATAAATGCAAACTAAAATCTATAGAATTAAATTTAAAACTGAAGACTCAGTCTATGAACTATTTGCGCATAACTTTTACCAAGCAGACCTATTTGGTTTTGTCGTCATAGAAGGTATAACCTTTACAGAATTTCAATCTGACATCATAGCAAATCCTTCAGAAGAGAAGCTTCGCGAAGAGTTTAAATTTACAGAAAAGTTATTCCTTCCACTCCACTCCATTTTAAGAGTGGAACAAGTTTCTAACAATGGACTTGCAAGAATAGTACCTATGGACAGTAAAAAACTTCAATCAGGTCCAGTGGTGTATTCACAACCACCCAACAATGTAAAATAAAAAAAACGGAGAGATGTCAGAGTGGTCGAATGAGCTCGCCTGGAAAGTGAGTAAATGGCTAATACCATTTCAAGGGTTCGAATCCCTTTCTCTCCGCCATACTTGAAAATCGGAATCGGAAGCCGAAGGGGGTCTGCATGAAGTGCCGACACAAACGCATTCCCGCCAAAAATTCCCGAATTCAAAAGGTTTTTCCACGCTCCGCGTGGCTCAAAAAGTACGGTTCGATCCTTAATTTGAAAGTTCGAACCGGCTTTTTTGTACAAATGAAGTATTTCTTCATTTGTACACTCGTTTGTCAATTCTATATTGTATTTCAAAAACTTTTCGGTAAGTTCGAACCGATTATTCGTTTTTGTGTTGTCTGCAAAAAGCGTAGACGATTGGGCTTCACTCAACATATCCTTTCTATTTTCCGCCAACATCCAAGAAGCCCAATCGTCTGGCAAAGAAACTTTTTTGATTTCCTTTTGAATTTCTGAAGTGATGATTTCCTCGCGAGCATATTTTTGTGAACAAGGATTTATCCGTTTGTTGCAACGCAAATAGTTATGACCTTTCTGCGTTTCGGTAGTAATGAAGCAACCACATTCTCCGCAACGGAAAAATCCGCGATAGATGTATGGTTTCAAACCTTTGCTATGCGGTTTAGATTTTCGGCTCATCACTTCTGCAACGGAATCAAAAAGTTTCTTTGTAATAATCGGTTCATGCTTGCCATCAAAAATCTCCCCGTTATACCTCATCAATCCCGTATAGATAGGATTTTTGATAAGTTTTTGATAATTCGACACCGCAAGTTCCTTTCCGCTTTTTCGTTTCAATCCAAGTCCGTTAAATTTGTCGCGGACTTCCCGCAAAGTGAAGTTTCCCGTTGCATATGCCTCAAATATCTTTTTAACTAAAATCGAAAGTTCAGGATGTGGCACAATACCTTTTCCTTTCTCGTTCACATATCCAATCGGAGACATTTGAGGCTATATTCCTTCCTTCACTTTGTTTCTATGTCCGTGCTTGATATTTTCACTCAAATTGTCCACATAATACTTGGATTGCGAAAAAGCGATTGAGAGCATGAATTTTCCTTGCGGTGTCGGATCAAACCAAAAATTTGGAAATTTCATTTCTACGATCACGCCAGTATCAACGAGGTAGATGATTTTTCCTCCATCTACCGAGTTTCTCGCAAGTCTATCGGGATGCCACGCCAAAATACCAGACGCTTCGCCTTTTTCCATTCGCTCTTCTTTTTGTTTTGGGGGAATTCGGGGCGGGCATCATTGTTATAGTATATCATAACATTGTGATATACTATAACAATGCGATATAATGTGGATAATGCAAAACGAATCTACAAAGTTGGGTCTGAATCTGAAAAGAATCAGAACCAAAAAAAGCATATCGCAGGGAGATATAGCGCGGGACTTAGGAGTAAGTCGCGGGTTTATTAGTACCATAGAGAACGGAAAGACAAATCCGACACTTGCGACAATCGCAAAATTGGCAAAGGCTGTTAGTGTTTCTGTTAATGAATTACTAAAATAGTATCTATGAGAAGCACTACTAAAAAAATATTAAAGGGAGTATCTCTTTTCTCAAGTGCTGGCATTGGAGAAGCCTTTTTTAAGGATATTGGGGTAAGAATTATAGTTGCTAATGAGTTACTAGAAGATAGGGCAAAACTATATTCTAAATTATACAGTGATACAAAAATGATCGCTGGCGACATTTTAGATAAAAAAATATTTAAGAGTATTTTGGAACACTCTGGTAATAATGTCGATTTTCTCATATCGACTCCTCCATGTCAGGGTATGAGCATGGCTGGAAAGAATAGAGATCAAAAAACAATGTTAAATGATCAAAGAAATCATTTAGTGTTTAAAATTATTGATTTTATAAACATTAAAAAACCAAAGTATATTCTGATTGAGAATGTACCGAACTTTCTAAAACTAAAACTTCCATTCAAAAATAACCTACTAACCCTAGAGCAAATTTTGTCTAGTTTGTATGGTAAGGATTACGAAATTGAAGCACGGGTTATGGATACCTCCGAATACGGCGTTCCTCAAAAAAGAAAAAGAGCAATTATAAAAATGCACAAAAAGGGCTTGCAGTGGGCTTGGCCGACAAAAGAAAAATCAAAGACAGTTAAAGAAGCTATTGGTCATCTACCGAGCTTGGAAGCTAACCAAAAATCAAAATTATCTTGGCATTTTGCGAGGAAACACGCAGACAATCATATTTTGTGGATGAAGAACACACCAACAGGAAAATCTGCTTTTGAAAACAAGAAATATTTTCCCAAAAAAGACAACGGCGAAACAATCAAAAGTTACATGACAACTTATCGCCGAATAAAATGGGATGAACCTTCACCAACTATCACAATGAGAAATGACGCTATTAGCTCTCAACTAAATGTTCATCCGGGAAGAAAGTTAAAAGACGGAACATATTCTGACGCAAGAGTTTTAACCCCTTTGGAATTGATGATATTAAGTTCATTGCCTGAAAAATGGAATGTGCCACAAGATACGCCAGAAATTCTTATCAGAAAATGTCTCGGGGAAAGTGTTCCGCCACTTCTATTAAAAAAGGTACTTTCTGGTATCAAATAATTTTATGACTTACAGGATTGAAAAGAAAAAATGGATATTGTATAGACACACAAATAATTTTGATTTAATTACGGCCGTGGCTGTTAATTTGAAGTATTTCTCTAAAGCATCTATCTCGAAAGATGATAAGTTAGGTTTACTACTTAAATTAAAAGACCTTGCGTGCTATAAAGAAAGAAATCCCGAGCTTCCATTGGATTCAATCAACCATCGGATAAATACCCTTGCGTATTATATGTTTGGGTATAAAGACACAATTGACGGACAAGACCGATTTCTTTTTAGTCCACTTGGAAATTTATTTTTAAAACATATAGATAAAAAAGAGAATTTAAGCAAAATATTTTTTACAATGCTTTGGGCTATTCAATTTGAACATCCGCACGGAGGATCAGACAAAGTTTTTAATTTGTACCCTTTTAGACTTATCTTTAAACTTCTTTCTGACGAAAGAATAGAAAACAGGTTATTTGCCTATGAAGTTTCTTATCTCCTAGTTTTCATTGAAAGCATTGATAATCAGAATTATGAAAAATTAGTTAGTGAGATTCTTAAAATAAGAAAATGGAGTGATGAGGAAATTGAGAAAGCATTTAAAGAAGATGAACATACTTATGTCAATTCTGCATACGAATGGGATTACTATGTGAGCGAATTATTCAAAAACGCTGGAGTTATAGAAAAGACTGAGGGCGAGGTTATCTGTAAATTACTTCAAGGTAAAAGCACTTATCGAAAAATAACTCGTAATTTTGTAACGCTTAATCCACATCTTAATAAACTTTGTCAGAAATTGATGGTTGAATATCCATTCGACGAAAAACCTTTGCAACTAGAAGACCCTGAAAGATTGAAAATTGATGTCGTTAAACAAATATATAACTTTTATCCTCAAATTCTATTAGAAGAAATTGGGGAGAAAAAGGATGATTTGAAATACGGATTACTCAATTTGGCAAAACTTATTGAACAATACTCAAATAATAATGAAGGCGCAGAGGCTTATCTTTTTGAAGATATTATTACTGATGGTTTTAATATGTTTGTTAATGTAGAAGCTAAAAAAATTGGTGGTGCTGGTAATGCAGATTTGGAATGTTTGTACATAACAAAGAAAAAGAAGTTTGCAGTAGATGCTAAATCAACAAAAAATAAACTGTCTGGATTGAACGCTGGAAGATTGGCGGAACACAGAAGAAGAATAGGTGGTGAATATACGATAGTTGTTACCCCAAGGTATGTTCCTGCTGTTTTGCATGATATTAAATCTGCACCGATAGTTATTATTCGGGCGAGCACCTTTTCCGAATATCTATACAATCACATTGATAATGAAGTGAGAGAAATTGACTATGCCGACTTTGACAACATTGTTATGAATAACCTTGGAAAGGACATTAGTCGTAATATTTCCACCCTTACGATTGATAAATTCTCTGTAAAAAATTAGCTTATGCACAACCCGATAATAAAAATAACAAATGAAGACAATGCTAAACTTATGGCCAGATACGAAGATAAATATTTCGATTTAGCTATTGTCGATCCTCCATACGGGATTTTAAATAAGACAAAACGAGGAGGCGATCATAAGTTTAATATGGACGAATACAGTAAATGGGATATAAAACCTGATGACGAATATTTTAAAGAACTTTTTCGTGTCTCAAAAAATCAAATAATATGGGGCGGAAACTATTTTGGATATATTTGGACAAAGAACAAATTTAACAAGTGCTTTATTATATGGGACAAAAAACAACCAGAAACCTTAAATAATTTTTCTATGGCTGAAATGGCGTGGACTTCTATAGACAAACCATCAAAAATTTTTAGATTTAGTGTTATGAAAAATCGAAATAAGACTCATCCGACACAAAAACCAGTTGAACTTTATGAATGGATTTTGAAAATGTTTGCCAAAAAAGGAGATAAAATACTAGATACACATTTAGGAAGTGGCACAATTGCTATCGCTTGCCATAATGCAGGTTTTGATTTGACGGCTTGTGAAATAGACAAGAACTACTATAAGAAATCTTTAACTAAAATACGAGAAAAAGTCCCAAATATTATTTTGGGCTAAACTTAAGATGACTAACAATGCCTCAATTCTAGAACATCAAGCATATGACACGCACTTAAATTATATAAAGTGTCTTTCTGATTTAGTAAAAGGAGTTAGCATTAAATACACGGGGTCGCTTAAAAAAGCTGGTATTTCGGATATTGATGAGAAGAAAAATCTAATAAGTCTTACGAAGAAATCTCTAAATGATGAATATAAAATTGTTCAGATTGATGCTGATTATTCCTACGCCTCAACCTCTTGGCTTCCAGTAAAATCCTATTATTTAATTTTTAATATACTTGCAACCATTGAATATATTTTTAAATTACAAAAAGGTATTTTTAGACTTTCACACGCAAGTTGTGTTGAGGAGTTTTCGCGTAAATTAAGCTGTGGTGAAATTGAGTTTTCCGAGCCTATTCTTAATCAAGTATTTGATCAAGCAATTTTAAATTATATAGTTAGAAGTGGTGCAAATTTAAGTAGTCGAACAAGTCAGTTTGATATGTATAAAATGGCAATCCGTAAAATTGCTAAATATAAACTTGATGATTGGAAACAAAAAAATCGAATAGATTTAAGGAAGCCAGCTCATAAAACTAAATGTCAGCAATACCTCGCTTCTTTCTCTGTTTCCGTTTTTGATTTTCCGTATTATATGAGGATTCGTTCAAACTACCGAGATTTTGCATTTATTGACGGAGTTACTACCACCGAAACTGCGAATTATTTTAATACATTTTTTTATTTTACCGTGGGTTTTGTAAAAGCTCTTGAGGGAATGAAAAAGGATTTGATCGGTCTTCGTACTTAAGGGGAGCATCCACGCCGTCTTCTCTTTTTCCTACGGCGGGGATATTGCCCGCGAACGGGAGGGTGGGACAAGCGCATTTGTATTTGAGCCTCGGACATTTCCGCTAGGGTGTCCATGACTAAAGGATGAGCGCCGCCGTAATCTTGCAATACTAAAATCTAGTAGCGAAAGCGACACCACATACAGCCGATATGAGAACGAGAAGGGGGGGGTTGTGCGAGGGCGGACTCCGAAGGAACGAGGAGGAGCCCGAAGCTGGGGGAGGATTCCTTCCTCCCCCCAAACAGCCTCCTGCCCTCGCTCCCGCTCCGCAGAGCGTGAATGGCGAGGATAAGCAGGAAACCTATGACATCTAGGCGCGAGTAGCCCTAGCGGAAATGTCCGAGGCGAATTCCGAGGATGGACCCCTTTAGATCAGGGACGAAAAATAGTAGAATGGTAGAGGCACAATATCGAATTTGTATTTTCTGTTTTTTGTCCGCCCCGAATTCCCCCAATACAAAAAGTGGAGCAAATGGAAAATTCCTCTCCAAACCCATCCTTTTCCATTTGCGACATCCGAATTCAAAAACAAATGAGCCGAGGTTTTGGCAAATCCTTTCCCCAAAAAATAGTTTTGCCAAAACTTCGTCCGCATTGTTCCGCCACCTGCCCGAATACTTGGAGGACAGAACACCAAAGAAAAATGTCCTTTCCACTTTCAAAAGAAATTTCACCCCCGCCAAATCAAGAAAGCAAGGAACATTTTTCTTTGGTGTTGCCGAGAGAAGTGAGGCAGTGGCGGAACGATACGAGCGTACGAGGCAGTTTCAAGCCACCACGCGCTCCGCGCGTGCGATTAGTCGGAATCAGGATTTAATTCAAAATACATTCGAACTTTGTTTAATACACACCTCCACTGCTCGCTAATGAAACAAAATCTAGATTTAGACTAAATAAAAACAGTGCTTCAGGATACCTGGTAGGCTGAATTGTTCAATTTATTATTAATTGAAGGTACTTTGCTGTCAAAATTGTCTATTTTTATTCTGAATTACCTTAATTATTAGTATAAAATGGTTAGTTAATGCGATTGAATAGATTGTTGAAAGTGGTGGCTTTTTGTGCAGGGTGTTCTTGCTATGGGGTGGTCTATGCTATTTCATTTGGAAACTTGACTGTTGAGTCTTATTATAATGAGCCTTTGCTGGCCACTATCCCAATTTATGATCATACTGCTAGCGAATTAAATGCATTGAAAATTAGCATTGCAGGTGATGGTGAGTATGCGAATGCTGGATTGAGTAAAGATTATGTATTAAATTCAATTACTTTTAAGATTTTTACTAATGGTAAAGGTGAATCATTTGTACAGCTAACTACCGTTGAGGGATTGAAGTTTTCAATTGCAGATTTGTTGATACAGTTTAATTGGTCAAGTGGCGCTTTGATAAGGCAATATCCGCTATTACTTGATTTTTATGCATCCAGCGATGATGTTGTTGCAGAGGCAATTAGAAACCCAGAAGTTGATACTTTTCGTGAGTTAAATCCAGACAACAAAGGGGTTGTTGATATTTCAAGATTAGGGGTACCTTTAAAAAAATATAGCGAAAAAGCTGAAAGAAAAGTTACTCCTCCTCCTGTACAGTCTGAAGTCTCTGCTGCTAAAGACACAGTTGTGAAATTACCAGACGATACTGTGCCTACTAATGATACGCAAGTTGCTAGCGATACTCCTTCTGAAAAAGATACCAGTACGCCTGCTAATGATACGCAAGTCGCTACTAATGAGCAACCTGTAAGTACTGCTCCTACGGTTAAGGTTGAGGAAAAGAAAGCTGAGCCTGAAAAGCCTGTGGTGGCTTCTGCACCAATACGATTGCAGGTGGATGAGGAGTCTGCTGCTGAGGTTTCTGATGTGCAAAGTGTAAGTGTTGTGAAAGGGGATACTTTATCGCAGCTTGCTTCTCGTTATATGAAATCTGGATTTACATTAAATCAAATGATGCTTGCTTTTTATAGTAAGAATCCTGACGCCTTTTTAAATAATAATATTAACTACTTGAAGAGTGGTGTATCATTGAAAATTCCTAACGATGAAGTGGTGTCTTCAATTAGTAAATCTGTTGCGTTAGCGAAAGTGCAGTCTCAGTATGATGAGTTCCATGCATCCTTGAATAGGTATGCTCCTGTCCCAACCGCAGTCCAGAAAGCTACCAGTTCAGTCGCTAAAAAACAATTTGAGGTACTCTCTTCTGATTCTGAAATTGGCGGTAAGGGATCTGTGTCTCAGAGTGGAGCGAAGGGTGGTAAATCTTTAATTGCTCAACTTGATAAGAAAAAAGCAGAAGCAGTAGAGAAGTTTAAACGCTTAATTGAAAAAGAACAGTCTCTTTTAGAATCAACTGACAGGCAAATTGTAGAGACGGCTAAACTGATAGCTATTGAGCAACAAAAACTAGCTAAACTAGAAAAAGAAGTTGCGTTGCTAAAGAATGAAGTGCCAGTTACTCCTAAAATCGCAGAAGCTCCGATTGTTCAGACTCCACCACCACTAAAGGTAGAGGAAGATAAAGGTTTGTTTGTTGAATTGAAAGAGGCTTTTTCTGCGGCGCTTTCTGGTGATTTTAGTAAATTATTTCAAAGTAAATCAGTATTAATCGCCATCGTAGTGGCTTTAATCGCCATTATCATCTTCTTTAATCTTATCCGTTACATTATTAATTTAGTCAATGTAAAAAAAAACGATTTTCAAAGTAAGGTCTTAGACTCTGGTCACCATGAGATATCGAGTCAAAATGAGAGCCAAGTTGAAAGTTTATTTTCCAAAATAAGTAATTATTTTAAATCACTACTTCCAGGTAGTGGAGGTGCGAGTATTGAGGTTTCTGATGGTTTTGGCGGGGTTAGGAAAATCAGACCTCAGCACAATACGATGCAACATGCGACTAGTGTTGTAGCTCCATTGGGGGCGGGGATAGCTCAATCGGAAGATTCTTTAGAAAGTGTTCAATCTAGCCCTAGCCATGTTGCCCATGCTTCTAAACCATTAAAAGAAACTGTAGAAAATCAAGAATTTTTAGAAGAAATTAATACCTATCTTGGTTATGGGCTGTATGAACAGGCTGAAATTGTATTAAACGAAGCAATTCAAAATGATGAGGGGAATAAGTCTTTTTATTACACTAAGTTATTAGAATTATTTTATACAACTAAAAATGTAAATAAGTTTAAAGAATTTGCAAATCTTGCAAAAAACTCTGGTGATGAATTACTGTGGGATAAAGCTGTGTCATTAGGTAAAAATTTAATTCCAAATGATCCATTGTTCGCTCATGAATCTTCATCTGCGATATTGAAAGTTTCTGATCTTATGGTTGAGCGACGAAAAGATACCGATGTGGATTTATCTGACGCAGGTAAAGTTGTAGATATCCTTGAAACTGATTTAGATGTTGGGGGGTCAGATATAGGTAAAATTTCTTCTTCTGCAACAAATGAAAATGACTTGTTAGACATAGTTGGAGATTTATCTGATCAACCTGAGGATTTGATACCATCTTCACCTCAAGAACCATCCGCGTCCCAAGAGCACGCTAATAAATTAGAAGCATCATTTGAGAATGTACCTTTTGAAGATTTTGAAATGAAACCTGTCGCTACTGTTCATGCTGAAGATGAAGCGATGTTAGACTTTCCAAATATCAGCCCAGAAGAAACCAGTCAGAATCTTACCGAGTTATCAAATAGCGCTGTTAAATCTCTTGAAAACTCTAGCAACCAAAGTTTATCAGAGAATATTGATGTGCAGGAAGAAATCAAGCTTACAGCCAGTTCTCCCCCTGCGGCTAGCAATCAGAGTGTTGAAGAGATGATTGAAAAAACACAGGCTTTTGATGGAAACTTTAATAATTTATTTGACGAAGAGATGCTTAATGACTCACCCAGTAGCGCCCCTCCTAGTAAATACGAGTCATCTGAAGAACATGATCTAACCCAAATCAATGTATCTAAAAAACTCCAAGACGACAGCAAGGTAACTTTTGATAGTCAACAGTTATCTCTGAGTGATAATGATAATGAGGTTGTGTCAACTGCTGCCGAAGATATGGAAAGCGAACCAGAAGTTAGCGAAGTAGCTGATGCTGATTCAGATGAGTTACTTAAAGAATTTGAGAATCAAATGGCACAGCTTGATCTTGAAGGCAACAACAAGACATAAGTTTTATGCGATTTGCATGTGCGATTGAATACCTCGGCACAGAATTTAGTGGTTGGCAAAAACAAGTAGTTAAAAACACCGTACAGGAAATTTGCGAAAATGCCTTTTCAAAAATTGCTGATCATGAGGTCACTCTGGTATGTGCTGGCAGAACAGATCGAGGAGTGCATGCTACCTGCCAAGTGGTTCACTTTGACACAAAGTCCTTACGCAAGGATGACGCTTGGGTGCGAGGCTCTAATGGTTATTTACCTTCTAGTATTAAAGTTAAATGGGTAAAGGAAGTTGATGATACATTTCATGCGCGTTTTAGTGCATTGTCAAGAAGTTATCGGTATATCATTTGGAACGATTTTACTTGTTCAGCGTTACTCCAAGGATTGACTTCCTGGTGTTACACACCTATTGATATTGCAGAAATGCAAAATGCTAGTAAGTATTTACTCGGAACTCATGATTTCAGTTCTTTTCGATCTGCGGGATGTCAGGCAAAAACCCCTATCAGAACTATAGAATCAATTTCAATCCATAGAAATAATGCGTGTGTTGTATTTGATATAACCGCAAATGGATTTTTGCAAAATATGGTTAGGATTATTATTGGTTGCTTATTAGAAGTTGGTACTGGTCGAAAAAGTATACACTGGGTAGAAACGGTACTGCAGAGCAAGGATAGAAAAGTTAATTCTAAAACAATGACCCCTAACGGTTTATACCTTACCTATGTAAAATATCATGACCGATATCAGCTGCCCCTTACCATGCCAATAGTACCTACTATCTCACTTGCCAATGAAGTTACGAATTAAATTATGTGGACTTAAAAATCATAAGGAGATAGAAATTGCTTGTAAGTATGGTGTATATGCGATTGGTTTGGTGTTTGTGCAACATAGCGTTAGAAAAGTTACGATACATAGAGCAAAGTCACTTTGTCTTTCCGCACTACCGTTAGTTCAGCTCGTAGGTGTTTTTATGAACCCAACCAAACAATTTGTAAATCAGGTTATTCGGTCCGTACCACTCAATATGCTTCAATTTCATGGTATTGAACGTGAAGCGTTTTGTAAATCATTTTCGCTCCCTTATTTAAAAAGCATTCCAATTAATAGTGTAGGTTGGAAGGGTATCGCTCGCTTCATAAAGCTATACCCTAGTGCAAGTGGTTTTTTAATAGATAGTCATAAAGCCAATCAAATGGGTGGCACAGGCACCATTTCGGAATGGGAACAAGTGCCAAAATCAATACAACATAAATTAATTCTTTCTGGAGGGATACATGTAAAAAATATTATCAAGGCGCACCTTCAAACTGGAATTACACAGTTTGATATTAGTTCTGGTATAGAAAGCTCACGAGGAGTTAAAGATACCCGTAAAATAGTAGCACTATTACGACATAGCTTAAAATGAAATTCTCAGTAACTAATAATGAACTTAATCAATTTGATCAACATGGGTATATTGGCGAATTTGGCGGCAGGTATATCCCAGAAACACTGGTCCAGCCATGTCAGGAGTTGACGAATAGTTTTACTAAATTAGTTACCGATAAAAAGTTTATAAAAGAATATAACTCTTTATTAAAACAGTATTGTGGAAGGCCTACCCCTTTAACTGATTGTAAAAGGTTGCCTAGAAAAAATCCCAAAACTAAAATATTTTTAAAAAGAGAAGATTTAAATCATACTGGTAGTCATAAAATTAATAACGCACTTGGCCAAGCGTTGTTAGCAAAATACATGGGAAAAAAATTCCTACTTGCTGAAACCGGAGCTGGGCAGCATGGCGTAGCTACCGCCACGATTGGAGCGTTGTTAGATATGCCGACTAGAATCTATATGGGTAAAAAAGATATGCTTCGGCAATCACCGAATGTTGCACGAATGAAGTTGCTTGGCGCAACGGTAATTGAAGTTGCTCAAGGAAGCGCAACACTAAAAGACGCGCTAAATGAGGCGCTACGCGATTGGGTTTCTAGTTATCGAAATTCTCACTATGTAATCGGTTCAGTTAATGGCCCACATCCTTATCCGCTTATGGTAAGAAGTTTCCAACGGATTATCGGACGCGAGACTAAGTCTCAACTCAAAGAGTTCGGCATTTTAAATCCTGATGTAATTGTGGCATGTGTCGGAGGCGGCTCTAATGCGATTGGAATATTTTATGACTTTATCAAACAAAAGCAAATAGCATTAGTTGGGGTTGAGGCAGGTGGATCTAGTCTCGGACATTCTGCAAGTATTTCAAAAGGAGTAGTTGGTGTCCTGCATGGTCAGAAATCATATGTACTAAGTGATCGGTCTGGGTTAATCTTACCAACCCACTCAATTTCTGCTGGTATGGATTACCCTGGGGTAGGACCTGAACACGCATATCTCCATTCCATTGGTCGAGTAACATACTGTACGATATCTGACCAGCAAGCCCTAAGCGCTTTTCATACCTTGGCACGATGTGAGGGCATCTTGGCAGCACTTGAATCTTGCCATGCCATTTCATACGCCTTAAAACTTGCGATGAAACCAACCAAGCAAATAATTGTAGTTAATTGTTCTGGTCGGGGCGATAAAGATTTAGACACGATACAACAATTTGCAAAATAATGTATGAAATTGTTACCTCACCATCGACTTTCAGTCCTATTTAATCATCCAAAAAAAAGGTTTATCCCATTTATTTTGTGTGGCGATCCTACTAGTAAGTATACACTCCAAGCAATGCACTCGTTAGTTGACAGCGGTGCTGACGCGATAGAGATTGGAATACCTTTCACAGATCCTATCGCGGACGGAGCTGTATTGACCCGTGCACACACCAGATCATGCGCACAAGGAGTTACTATAACTCAAGTATTTGAAACCGTGCACAGATTTAGACGCACTAACCAAAAGACCCCATTAGTTCTTATGGGTTATTACAACCCTTGTTTTCAATTTGGATTCTCAGCATTTTGTCATAAGGCAGCTAAGCATGGAGTTGATGGTTTGATTTTAGTCGATTGTCCGAATGATGGAAAAGAACGCGTTGCTATTGAAAAATTATGTGCTGCAAATCAAATAGCTTTTATACCGCTTGTTTCACTCAATTCTTCTATCAGCACTATAAAGACTCGTTGTTTGGGAGGTAGTGGATATTGTTATCTGGTTGCGGTGGATGGTGTTACTGGCAGTTCGGCAATTAATATTAAAAACATTAACAGTACTTTTAAGCGCATTAAAAAACATGCGTCCCTACCAATAGCTATTGGTTTTGGAATTAATTCATTAGATCGGGCAAAACAACTATATCGATTTGCAGATACGATTATTATAGGGACACATTTAGCTTCTCTGCAAGAATCAAGCAAGGGTAATATGGCTCTTTCCTTAAACAAAATCAAAACATTTTGTTCTCAAATAAACCAAATCTTTTAGCTATGAATTTATTAAATACGCTGGAGCGACAAATTGGTAGAAGCCATACCTATATGGATTATTCTCTCTCACGAGTTACTACAGCTTGGGAGAAATTAGGTTGCCCTATTCCTGCCCCAGTGTGTATTACAGTAGCAGGCACTAACGGCAAAGGTTCTGTGGTGCATTTGTTAAGTTCTTTGTTTACAGATGCAGGGTATATAGTTGGTTCTTACACCTCACCCCACCTTAATAATTTTAATGAACGAATACGTGTAAACCAAGTGCCTGTACTCGCTACTGAATTATTGCAATGTACCAATGAAATCTCAAATGTTTGCGAATCTACCCCGCTTACTTTTTTTGAACACACTACGTTACTTATGTCCCTTGCTTTTCAGCGCAGAAATGTTCAACTTGCAATTTTAGAAGTTGGATTAGGAGGAAGACTTGACGCAGTGAATATTTTTCCTAATCATATTGCTTGTATTACTTCTATTGATTACGATCATTGCGAGATTCTTGGCAATACTTTATCAGAAATAGCGTATGAAAAATCTGGCATAATCAAGTCCACAAGCAAGTATGCAGTAGTCAATGCCTCGGGTCAGGATTCTGTGTTTATAGACCGCTGCGAAGAACTCCATGTTCCATTACAGCTACTCGGTAGAGATTTAGCTGTAAAAACATTATCACAACATTGGGAGCTGGCTGATCTCCCAAGTCTTCAAAATAAAAAACTACCGTATCCAAGAAATAAAAGTCTGGTTCATCTAGAAAATTTAGCATTAGCGCTTGCCTGCGTTGAGCGATTACAAGTATCTTTCCCAGTACGGCTTGATATGATACATAGCCATATTATTAAACATTTTGTACCCGGTCGAACCCAGAGTAGCACCACATATCCCTTTATTTTGTTTGATGTTGCGCATAATGTCGCTTCGTGTGTGGCGCTAATATGGTTTCTACAAGATACAAAATTTTGTAGCCAAGAATTTGTGGTGGTGTCTGGGTTTTGCAAAGAGAAAGATATCTCAACTATGATCGCACTATTTAAAGACCTCCCGATCCAGCGATGGTATTGTGTGCAAAGTAATCTGGAAAGGGGAGTGTCACCTGGACAACTTGCTGCATTAGTTACTTCTATACTACCTCGCACTCAAGCCATCGCCAGTACTACAGAGGTTGCGTTAAATGATATAATTAAAAATAAAATTCCGACATTAGTATTTGGTTCGTTCTATGTTGTTGGAGAAGCGATGGCACATACCAATGACACAATTTAAATTTTCTGAAAAAGCACCTCAATTATATTCACAACATGTTGTTTTTGTAATCGGAGCGATTAGTCTGATCTTCTTTTTTTTGTTTTCATTGTGGCTCATCTACTCTCGAGCTGGGATTATTCAAAGAAATTGGCTTGAAACACAGGACTCAGTATATGGCATCTCTTGTTTTACGAACCAACTATCTTCAGAAACAATTCAAAATCCCACTGAACCATTAATTAATGAAAACCCTAGCTTGAGCAACATGTCTGCTCAGAGTCAAATTACCCCCCAGGTATCTACACCCCCCATCAGCGTGAAACCTAATAGCCCATTACCTCAACCACCAATTAAAGACTCTGCCAAGTCTCAAAATCAGTTCATAGTCCAAATTGGAGTATTTAGTCAAAAACAGAACGCAGACCGAATAGTCACTGCGCTTAAAAGAAAAGGCATACCAGCTAAAATAATCGTGCTTCAATTCCTTGACTCAAAAAATAAGTACCAACTTCATCTTGGGCCTTTTGCAAGCGAAACTGAAGCAAAAGCGTATTCAGAAAAACAATACAAAATAACCGAGCAAAGAGGTATAATCAAGTCCATAAATAAATAAATGGAAATGATTGAATTTCTTTTGTTCATGTGTATATGTGCGCCATAGTTGGAATTCAAGCAACTCGCCCAGTATCGCTTCTACTTCATTCTGCGCTAATATCGCTTCAGCATCGGGGTCAGGATGCCGCAGGAATTATAACTGAAGACCAAGGTAAATTCTATTCAAAAAAAGGATTAGGCCTAGTTAAAGCTGTATTTTCAAATAATGATATATCTGAACTATTCGGCAATTCTGGTATTGCCCATCTTCGCTACCCCACTTCAGGTACGTTTGATGCGTTAAATGAAATACAGCCATTGTATGTTAATGCGCCATTTGGAATTACACTAAGTCATAATGGAAATATTACTAACTGTGAAGTATTAAAAGCAAGTATCCAACAAAATTTACCTCGTCATCTCAACACTGAGAACGATTCAGAAGTTATTATTAATTACCTAGCCTATCAATTACAAAAATATTGCAAGTTACCTTCACTTACTCCTGACGACCTGTGGTGGGCGGTTTCAAATTTATTTCGTGAGGCGCGAGGAGGCTACAGTATTATTGTTCAAATAGCTGATAAAGGAATGATTGCAATCAGAGATCCAAATGGAATTAGACCGCTTATTTATGGTAGTAAAAAAACAGAAAAAGGAACTGAGTATATAATTGCCTCAGAAAGTGTGGCTATTGATATTCTAGGCTATACCGTTGAGCGAGATGTCGCACCTGGAGAAATGATCTATTTTCAATCCAATCAAAAACCAATTTCTTACACCTATAAAAACCAAACTTTATTACCATGTCTTTTTGAGTTTGTCTATCTTGCTCGTCCAGATAGTACCATTGACGGCATTTCAGTGTATACAGCACGAATGGAAATGGGTCTAGCGTTGGCGAATAAAGTAAAAAAATCTTTACCTAATGAAAAAATAGATGTGGTAATTCCCATTCCAGACACTTCAAGAATTGCAGCGTATGAACTGGCAATGAAATTAAAGATTAACTACCGAGAAGGGTTCATTAAAAATAGATACATTGATAGGACATTTATAATGCCAAAGCAATTATCGAGAGAAATCTCTGTAAAACATAAATTAAATCCGGTCAAACAAGAGTTTTATGAGAAAATTGTTTTACTAGTCGATGATTCCATAGTTCGGGGCACTACCTCAAAAGAAATTGTACAAATGGCTAAACAAATGGGCGCTAAAAAAGTTTTTTTTGCAGTAGCGTCTCCACCTGTTCTTTTTCCAAATTATTATGGTATTGATATCCCTTCATCTGAGGAGCTCATTGCTACCAATAGAACGAACCAACAGATTGCTGATGAGATAGGAGCTGAGTCAGTTATTTATCTTTCTCTTGAAGAGCTTACCGATGCATTAACAAAACTCAATTCAAAAATTAAAAAATTTGAAGATTCATGTTTTTCTGGTAGCTATATTCACGAATAAATTATTGCGAATAGCTTACTAACATGTTACTAACAACTTTATCACAGGAGATACTGATTTTTTTTTAAGCTATACAGGTTTTTAATAGCTTGTACACAATTTATTTACAGCCTTTATCTGGTTGTTTTCTGTAATAAAATATGAGTTATGAAATTGCGATTGAGTCACAGTTAACTAACATGTTAAAATCACATTATTATGATTCGGCAATGAAATTTTTACTTCCTTTAATTATTCAATTACTGGTTATTCAAACTACTATTTCTTCTCCTGTGTTCGACGCTATCCAAGATGGCCAAGCCACCGTTAGTCAATCCCCTAACACCACCACCATCAATCAAACCTCATCTGCTACCACTATTACCTGGAACTCATTTAATGTACAGGCCAACGAACAAGTAATCTTTAACCAACCCTCTACGACAGCTATTGCTATTAACCATATCCTAGATAGCAACCCTTCCCAGATATTTGGTTCTATCTCAGCTAATGGCAGAATCATTCTCTTAAACCCACAAGGCTTCTACTTCGGAGCCAACTCATCTGTTTCAGCAAACACCTTCATTGCAGCAACCACTAGCCTAACCAATACCATCTACAACCCAACCACCAATACCCTCACCATCATCAATCCCACCATCCTTAACAACTCCATTCAAGCCCTCGGACAAATCTCCACCTCAAAAACTCAACTCATCGCCAAAACTATCACCCAACAAGGAACCA